>DASVRY010000184.1:0-8751 GCA_036388395.1 Chthoniobacteraceae bacterium | reverse complement strand
ACCCTTGTTCATCCGTGCCTAACATGTTCTGTGCGGCAGTCGTTGGCTACAGCTCGCGGGAGACTTTCGGGTTCCCCCCGTCTGTGGCTCAAAACAGCTCCGGCTCCGGCGCACGATAGACGCTGCTGCCGCGGACGAATGTTTCAATCACCGCTTCTGGCCCGCCGCGGTAAATGCAGAGACTAAGCACGTCCTCGGTAGTTAGGTCGTTTGTGCCTTTCGAGCTGCGGCGATACGGCAGCAACGCGCCGATATCCATCACCGTAAGATCCGCTTCTTTGCCAATATCCAGACTACCGATGATCGAGCCTTTCCCCAGCGCCTCCGCACCGCCTTGCGTGGCGAGGTGGAGTACCTCGGCAGGCGTCGGTACCGCCACATCCTTCTCGTAGAAGGAACGCGCTTTCTGCGACTCGATCGCGCTCCGCATGACGCGCCATAAATTCAGCTCCGGGCCAGCTGCGACATCCGTCCCAAGGCCGATCCGCAGCCCGGCCCCGCGCATCGTATCGAGCGGCATGATGCCGCTCCGGAGGAAAAGATTCGCCGTGGGGCAATGCGCTACGCTTGCGCCGGAGGCGGCGATTGCTTCGCGTTCCCGCGGGCTTAGATGAACACAATGTGCGAGCATTGTCCGCGGCGTGAGCAAGCCGCAACTCGCATACACATCGGTGTAATCCGCAGCGCCGGGAAAGAGGTGCCGCACCCTTTCCATTTCGTCCCGGTTTTCGGCGAGGTGCGTTTGGAGATAAGCGCCATGTTCCACCGCCAGTTCCGCCGCGCTCCGCATGAGCTTTTCCGTGCAGGTAAGCGCGAATCTGGGGCTGAAGGCATACTCGAGAAGTCCGCCATTGCCCCCGTGCCATTTCTGGCAAAGTCGTTCGCTCTCGTGGAGCGACACCGAGAGGATCTTGGTCGGTTGCAGCTGACCGTAACTGCCGGTGTCCATCATCATCTTCCCCATGACGATCCGCAGCCCAGCCTGCCCAGCCGCATGAAAGGCGGCATCGCAGCTATCCTCGTAGATCGCCGTATAGAGCATTGCGGTGGTCGTGCCGTGCCGCGCGAGTTCGCTGAAGAATGCCCCTGCTTCCCGCCGTCCACGGGGTCCGGTGAATTCGCGCTCGAGCGGAAAGATATGTTGCCGCAGCCACGGCAGCAGCGCATCGGTGCCACGCGCCACGGAGGGATACTGCGGCACGTGCGAGTGGACATCGATGAGACCGGGAAAGATCGCGAACCGGTTCGAGTGCATCCAGCGCACTGGATTCGCCCGCGGCTTTTTGCGGAGCGCGTCGTAATCGCCGACTTCTGCAATCCGGCCATCCTCGATGATGATCCCGCCGTCGCTCCACGAACGGAGCGAGCCGTAAGTGGGGGCATCGATGAGCCAGCCGCGAAGACCGAGCAGGGGAGCGTCGGAGCTCATCTTGTGAGCTAAACGCGACCAACGGCGCGGAGTGAAACCACACGCAGCCTCATGGCTCCTCGTAAATGCCGACAGCGCGCATCCCGTTGTCACTGATCTCGAAAACCTCCACGCTAACCGGAAAGGCGGTCGCGCGATATGCCTCGAAGACCATCGGCCAATACTCCTGATAACGACTCGCGGCAGCCGGGAAGACATACGCCTTGTAGCGGCTCGGCACGACGAGCAGCACTTTTTCTCCGAGCGTTTTCGTAAACAGCGAGAGGAAGCTCGGCGCCAGGACCGCGTTCGCGACGATCGGCTCCTCGGACGCAAGTTCCGCGTATTCGATGACCTTCCGTTTGTCGCGGACGTAGCGCGGCTCCAGCTTTTTCAGCTCCTCTTCCGCAACTGGAGCGGCGACCCGCTCGATGCCTTCGCGATCGATCGACAGCGCCTCGAACTGCTCGCGAGAAGGAAACACATATTCGCCCTCGGTCACAGTTACAGGAGCGAGGGCGGTTTTTTGCGCGCCCTTGATTGGGAAAGTCACGGCACGCTTCATGAAGCCCGGCTCGAGGATGATCCGCCAGACTTGCGCGGCTGTTTCTGGTGCGGCTTCTGCGGCGCGCGCGGGAGCGGTTGCCGCCGAGATGAAAACGCAGATGAAGAGGGAGAGGGAGAGTCTGTGAGGTCGAAAAATCCCAAATCGCCAGCCGCAGCTTGGGCGCGTAAGCTCCGCGCGATGATTACCTTTCTCGAAGGCACTCTTGTCGAGGCGCTGCCGACGCATGTCGTCGTCGGGGTGCACGGAGTGGGTTACCATGTGTATATTCCGCTTTCGAGTTACGACAGGCTTCCACCTGTGGGAGCTGCGCTCAAGATCTTAACACACCTGCAGGTCCGTGAAGATGCGCACGTGCTCTTTGGCTTCATGAGCAGCGCCGAGCGGGATCTCTTCCGGCTTCTTGTCCAGCACGTCTCAGGCATCGGCCCCAAGACTGCCCTCGATGTGCTTAGCGGCACGACGGTGGCGAATTTCAAAGCGGCGGTCGTTGCAGGCGACGCTGGCCTGCTCGCCCAGACCAAAGGCATCGGGAAAAAAACTGCGGAGCGGATCATCGTGGAGCTGAAGGATAAAGTCGGCATCGCCGCCGCATGGGAAGCGGCAAGTGCAGCGCACGCGCCGACGCCGGAGGAGACGCGGATCAACGACGCCGTGCTCGCGCTCATCTCACTCGGATACAAGCAGGTCGACGCGCACAAGGCGGTGCGTCAGGTGTGGGAGAAAGGCGGACCGGCTCAGCAGGTTGAGGATTTGATCAAGCAAGGGCTGAAGCTCCTGCTATAAGGGACAAAGGCGTGAACATCGAACGTTCAACATCGAACATCCATCGAAGGCGGAAGAGCCCCGCGGCCTCTGCTCGTTTCCGCGCACGTGCTCTGCCTTGGATGTTCGATGTTGGATGTTCGACGTTCGACGTTTAGCGCCGCAGGCACCATCGCATGCTTACAGATTCCGATCGTCTCGCCGCCATCCGTGCCGCTCTCCCGGCCGAGAGCCTCTTCGCCGACAAGGAGTGGCTGCTCTCACCGCGCCCTTTCCTCATCGACGGAAAGCTCCACGAGCAGCTCGAGAAGCTCGGGCATCGGCTGCTACTTTTTCAGCGCGCGTGCAATGAGCTCTATCACCTGAGCATCTCCGGCCGGGCGCCGGGCTGGATTGCTGATTACGTCGATCGCGGCAAGCCGCCAGAACTCGTCGAACTGTCGCGACAGAAAAGCTGGCGCAACGAGTTGCCGCTCGTGATCCGCCCCGATCTCGTGCTCACGGACGACGGCTTCGCCATCGCGGAAGTCGATACCGTGCCCGGCGGCATCGGGCTCACTGGCTGGCTGAATGCGACCTACTCCGCCTTTGCCACTCATGATGTCATTGGCGGGGCGCGAGGAATGATCGACGGCTTTCACGCGATCCTCGGTGGCGCAGAGGCAGACATTCTCGTTTCGCAGGAAGCGGCGACTTACCGCCCCGAAATGGAGTATCTCGCTGCGCATACCGGCGGCGCGTTGAAGGTGCGCAGCGCTGAGGACTACACCGCACCGGCTGCGCCGCGCCGCCTGTATCGCTTTTTCGAGCTGTTCGACTTGCCGAATCTCCCGCGCGTCCAGGAGCTCTTCCGTGCCGCCGCTGATGGTGCGGTTCACATCACGCCGCCGATCAAACCTTATCTCGAGGAGAAGCTGTGGTTCGGTCTTTTCTGGATGCGGCCACTGCGCGAACTCTGGCGCCGGGAGCTCGGCGAGCGTCATTTCATCGAGCTGCAAAAGCACATCCCCTACACATGGATCCTCGATCCTGCGCCGCTGCCGCAGCACGCCGTGATTCCGGGATTGGAGATCAATGGTTGGGAGGAGCTTGCGCATTTCAGCCAGAAACAACGGGACCTCATTCTCAAGATCAGCGGCTTCTCCGAACTCGGCTGGGGCAGCCGCAGCGTCGTGCTCGGCTCAGACGCGCCACAAGGCGATTGGCAGGCCTCGGTAAAGCACGCGCTGGAGAGCTTTCCGCATCATCCCTACATCCTGCAGCGCTTCCACAAAGGCCGCCTCGTCGAGCAGCCCTTCTTCGCGCCGAATGGTGCGTCGCTCGACACGATGCGCGGCCGGGTGCGGCTCTGCCCATACTATTTCGTGCTCGACGGAAAAGCCCACCTGCGGGGCGCGCTCGCGACCGTCTGCCCCGCAGATAAAAAGCTCCTCCATGGAATGAAAGACGCGATCCTCGTGCCGACTGCGGTTAGCTAGTTGATCGAGGAAGAACATCCAGCCGAGCTCCCGCGCGTTGGCTTGAATTCGACAGCAACCAGTTGGCAGAGAGTGTCGGACTTTCACTGATGCCTGCCAAAAAGAACACCAATACCAAGCCGCTCATCGGTGACGCATTGATCAAAGAGACCTGCCGCCGGATCCGAGCTGCACGCAGCGCTTGGGATGCGCACAGAAATGCGGCGTGTCGCGGTGAGCGGCAGAAAGCGCTCGCGCTTTACGAAAGTCTTAGCGCGAGCGAGCGCGAGAAGGTTCCGCAGGTGCTGCGTGTTTGGCTGCGTTACCGCAGCGAGAAATACTTCGGCGATCATCGCACCGCTCCCGGTGGCACTCCGTAGAACTTCGGATGCGACATGAGCCGCTAGCCCTGTTTACGGGCGAGGCTGAGTTAGATAGTTGCTGATTTCCTCCCACCAGGCTGCACCGGAACTATAGTCGAGTTCGTTATGCCCGAGGCCGGGGAACAGCCGCAGATGTTTCGGTCCGCCGTAGCTCTCATGCAGGCGCAGGCCACTCGCCGCCGTCACCACTTCATCCTCACCCGCGATGACGAAAGCCACCGGACCGCGATACCTTGCCAACGCAGCGTAATTGTCGAAGCGATCGCGCAGAATCAGCCGCACCGGCAGATATGGATAGTGATGCGAAGCCGCCTCCAGCAATGAGCCGTAGGGCACGACCAGCGCCACACCAGCCACGCGTTCAGGAAGCGCCCCCGCGAGGCCACACGCGGCGCCGCTGCCCAGCGACTCTCCCATGAGGAAAACCGGTCGCGCATCGAGCGCGGCAAGCTCGTCTAATGCGGCACGCCCAGCGGCGAGGATGCTCGGCTCGTTTGTCTCGCCACCGCGTGCTCCGTAGCCGGGATACTCCTGCACGAATACTTCCCACTCCGAACCACCACCAAGTGCCTGTAGCGCCTCGATGAAATGCACGCGGTGCAGCGCAAAGCCTGCGTTCCCGTGGAAGACGAGCATCTTGCGCTTCGCAGTTGAATTCGGACGTCGCCAGCCGAGAAGCTCGCCGGCTCGACTGCGCCACGGCTCCACACGCTTCGTTTCCGCGAGTTCGAACAAGGCCGTTTCCGGTGCGCGTGTCGGGTAGTAGATCATCGTGTCTTGCAGCGCAAAGATCGCCAGGGTGAGCAGAAGGTAAAGGGCGCCGCCCGTGGCGAGCCAGCGCAGGAGGGTGCGTTTCATCGCTTCGGCGAATGGGTCGAGTCGGTGCTGCTGCTGATCGGCGCTGCGCCATGCAGCGGGTTCTCTGCGCGATCGGACCGGAGCAGCCGCTCGAGGTTCTCGATGTGTTTCCGTGCGTTTGACGCGTAGGCATCCTTATCCAATGTGAGAAGCGCCATCTCCCGCATCGCAGCGTCGTCGTGCTCGCGGAACAGCGCCGCGGTGCGGGCCGCGTGCGCCGCGTCCATCCCGAGCGCATGGAGCGCGTCGATCGTCAGATCGAGCGAACTGCCGAGCGTCTCCCGATGGACATGGGTGACATTTCGCCGGAGGAATTCATACGCGTGCTGTCGGCTCACCGCACGGGCGAGGATTTTCACGTGCGGATATTTCCTCTGTAGCAGATCCACGATCCGCAACGCCTGCTCCTCATCGTCGATAGCAATGATGAACAGCTTCGCTGTGGCGATGCCTGCGGCTTCCAGAAGGTCCTCGCGCGTCGCGTCACCATAGAAGCTTTTCATGCCAAATTTACGCAACGTGTCGACTTGATCCCCATCGTGATCGAGCACGGTGACGCCGTAACCATTCGCGCGCAGCAACCGCCCGATGACGTGGCCGAAACGGCCGAAGCCTGCGAGGATCACGGGATGATCGTGTTCATCGATCATGTCCGCCTCCCGCTCTGTCTGCCGTTGCGCCAGTCGCGGTTGAACGACGCGCTCGTGAAAGATGAGCAGCAAAGGCGCGAGCGCCATGCTCAGCGCCACCGCTGCAGTGAGTGGGCTGGTGATCTCACGCGGCAACACGGCCTGAGCCTCGGAAAGGCTGAAAAGCACGAAGGCAAACTCGCCGCCTTGCGCCAGAGCAAAGGCGAAGAGGGAATTCTCACTACCAGTGAGGCGGAAAAATCGGCCGACGCCAAAGAGCACCAGCCATTTCACCATCACGAGACCACCCACCAGCGCGGCCATAAGCAACGGCTGACGGAGGATGAGCGCAAAGTCGATGTTCGAGCCGACAGAGACGAAGAAGAGCCCGAGCAGTAGTCCTTTGAACGGCTCCACATCGGCTTCGAGCTGCGGCCGGTATTCGCTATCCGCGAGCACCACTCCGCCGAGGAAAGCCCCGAGCGCAGGCGAGACGCCGACAAGCTCCATGAGCCAGACCACGGCGACAAGCAGCAGCAAAGCCGTCGCCGTGAATGCCTCGCGGAGGTGCGCGCCGGCGATGAAGCGAAACACATGACGCAGCACCACGCGTCCGATGAAAATGATCGCTGCAACAGCACCGAGCGTGATCAGCCCCTGCTGCCATTGCGGCATCGCTGCGAGTGCTGAGCCGCTCTCGGCGGCGTGTTCTGCGGCGGTTGCGCCTTTTGCCCGCAGGAGCGGAAGTAGCGCCAGCATCGGAATCACTGCGATGTCCTGGAAAAGCAGCACGGCAAAGCAGGCCTCGCCGCCGGGCCGTTTGATCAGCCGCTTTTCATTGAGCGACTGCAGCACGATCGCGGTGGAAGACATCGCAAGGATCGCGCCGATCGCCAGCGCCATCTTCAGCTCGACTCCGAGCGCGAGGGCAATCACCGCCACCACGGTCATCGTCCCGGCGACCTGCAGACCGCCCATCCCAAAGATCGAACCGCGAAGCTGCCAGAGCAGGGCCGGGCGCAACTCAAGTCCAATGAGGAAAAGCATCATCACCACGCCCATCTCCGCCACGTGCATCACGCCTTCGCGTTCGTTGCCGATCAAGCCGAGCGCGAATGGCCCAATGAGCATCCCTGCAACGAGATAGCCGAGCACCGACCCGAGGCCGAGTCGCTTCGCCACCGGCACCGCCACCACCATGGCGAGGAGATAGATCAGTGACTGGTAGAGCGCGCCATCGCGCGCTGCGTTTGCGAGCACCACTGTATTCATGAAGGTCGGTAGCCGGCCGGATCTTGCGACATCACGCGCAGCAGCCTGCACAAACGCGCCCGCGCCGTCGCATCAAAAGTAACGCTGCGCGTGCTGCCGCCCGATAAAGAAGATTAACAACATGTCCTAACATTTACTGCTGCTTCCTGATTGTGTGTGCAGCTCCACGTTCCACCCAATGACTTCCGAACTCGAATCACTCAACGCCCAGATCCAGACGATGACCCCTCACCTGCTCGCCATCGAGCAGGAGATGTCGAAGGCCATCGTCGGGCAGCATCACCTCATCCGCCGGCTGATCATCGGTCTCCTGGCAAATGGTCACGTGCTGCTCGAGGGCGTGCCTGGTCTGGCCAAGACAGCGACGATCAATGCGCTGGCGCAGACGATCAGCACGAAGTTCGCGCGCATCCAGTTCACACCGGATCTGCTCCCCAGCGATCTGCTCGGCAACCTCATCTACAATCCGCGCGAAGGCACCTACTCGACGAAAAAGGGTCCGATCTTCGCCAACCTCATCCTCGCGGATGAAATCAATCGCGCTCCGGCCAAAGTGCAGAGCGCGTTGCTCGAAGCGATGCAGGAGCGGCAGGTCACGATCGGTGAAGAAACGTTCCCATTGCCCAAGCCTTTCCTCGTGCTGGCCACGCAAAATCCGATCGATCAGGAGGGCACCTATTCGCTGCCCGAGGCGCAGGTCGATCGCTTCATGCTCAAGGTCGTTGTAGGCTATCCAAGCGAGGAAGAGGAAAAGCAAATCATGCAGCTCACTGCGCGCACCGCCACGCGCGAGCCGCTGAAGGCCGTGGTTCAACCGGAGACAATTCTGGAAATGCGACGGCTCGTCGATCAGGTGTTCGTCGATCCGCAGATCGAGGACTACATCGTGCGGCTGGTCTTCGCGACGCGGGACCCCGCGCGCTTCACCCCGCAGCTCGTCGGCATGATTCGCTTCGGCGCTTCGCCCCGTGCGACGATCAATCTCGCGCTCGCCGCCAAAGCCCGCGCCTTTATCTATGGCCGCGGCTATGTGCTGCCTGAAGACATCAAATCAATCGCGCCCGATGTGCTCCGCCACCGCGTGATCACGACTTTTGAAGCCGATGCGGATGATGTCACGAGCGAGAAAATCGTGGCCCACATTCTCGAGACGGTACCCGTCCCGTGATCCCAAAAGAGTGGCTTAAGAAGATCCGCCAGATCGAGCTGCGCACGGTGCGGCTCGTCGAGGATCTGATGGCCGGTCAGTATCATTCCGTCTTCAAAGGGCGCGGCATGGATTTCGACGAAGTGCGCGAATACCAGCCGGGCGACGAGGTGCGTCGCATCGATTGGAACGTCACCGCGCGCACCGGGATCGCGCACATCAAGAAGTACGTCGAGGAGCGCGAGATGACGGTGATGCTGCTCATCG
>DASVRY010000183.1:0-4533 GCA_036388395.1 Chthoniobacteraceae bacterium | reverse complement strand
GGACGGTGGCGGCGGTCGGCACCAGCGCCACATCGTCGGGACGCGGCGACACGGTCTCGAGACCGGCACCGAAGTTTGCACGAATCCGCCAGCGGACCACGCTGCGGTCCAGTTGCCCCGGCAGCGTCGCACTGAAGACTCCATTTCCCACGTCCGTTGCGGCGATGCTATTCCGGGCCTCCGTGAATGAGTTCACGTCTTCGCGAAAGTATTGGATCTCAAGCCCGGAAGGCGGAGGTGCGCTTGGAGAGAACGTGAAAATCACGCGCACGGCTTGGTTCTGCCGAATGACAGGCGCCTCATCGCTCAACTGTCCGACGGAGAAGGCGGTCACGATCGGTTTGGGAGTAAGGCCTCTCGCGGTGTTCGGACCACCGGGGGTCGGACCGCTCGCAAGGGGCGAAGCCAGCCAGTTTTCGGGCGCGTTCCCGGCGTAGGTGGCGCTGAACCGTTCCAGCGAACGCCCTTTGTACTGGTACGGTGCGCGGTTGATGAGTGTGAAGTCCTGGTCCGCCCCCAGCCCGTCGGCCGTACCGGGCCAGGGAAAGGTCGAGGAATAGCTCACCGAATCCACAGCGGTGCCGGCGCCGTCCTTCACCTTCACGGTATCCGCCTTGTTGCTGAGCCAGTTCGAGTACGGCCCGAGAACGCCCGTCGCCCCGTAAACCGTCTGCAGACGGGCCGGATTCTTGGCCACGACCTTGTAGCCGCCAGCAGGAATGGTAGTGCCAGCAGGGAAGTTGAAGCTGATCGCGCCGGATAATTCCCACCCGCTAAGGTCGACGGCTGCGCTCCCGGCATTGTGGAGTTCCACGAACTCGTGAACGTCTTCCGTGAGATCGAGGAGAGGATTACCTGCCGCATCAAATGCGGGATTCTCCACCGGGTGATAGTGGATCTCATTGATGACCACCTGGGCTCGGGCCACGCCATTGCTCGCGAGAACGAAAATCACCGCAAGGAGAGCAAGCAGGTGACGGCGGCACACCCGCACCAGAAGCCGGAAAGAAGTCAGACCACGCGTAATCATATTTGGGGGAAGCCGCTTTTGCCGGCACTAGAGCGGCTTGACAAGTAAACACACTCGAGGGGAAAAGGCATCCACCAACTGGAGCGCGGGTGGACACAGGGCAAGGCCATGTGCTTCTCGCCACTACACTCGCCCACAGAAAACAAGGCCAAGAAGGACCGTTCGGCGAGTCAGCGGGCTGCCTTCGCCGCCACTCAGGCAGTGGAGATCTCGCGTAAGGCTCTTCGGAGTTGATCAAAGTCCACGGGCTTGACCAGGTGAGTGGTGAAGCCCGCGGCGAGCGACCGGCGCAGGTCGTCCTCCATTCCGTAGCCGGAGAGAGCAATCCCGCGCAGCTGCGGCTGCAAGGCATGGAGCTTGGCGATTACTTCCAAGCCAGTGCCATCCGGAAGTCCCCAATCGGAGATCACCACGTCGAACTGCCCCGCCTCCGCCGCTGCGACGGCCGCGGCAACACTGCTCGCAGTGACAACCGTGTGTCCGGCGCGGATGAGTAGACGGCGAAGCACTGTAATTGTCGGCTCGTGATCCTCGACAAGGAGCAAGCGAAGCGAGGGCGATGTCCCGATCGACGCGGGCGCGTGGTTTTCTTCAGCAGAGGAAGCCGGAGCCATCCCATTCAGTTGCTCGCGAACTCCTGGAAGCTCAACGACGAAGGTCGCGCCGGTGCCGGGACCAGCACTCTCTGCGCGGATGGTGCCACCATGCAGATCGACGATCGCGCGAGCGATGGCGAGTCCGAGGCCAAGACCGCCGAAGCGGTGGTCCCCTTCCCGGCCTGCTTGCTCGAACGGCTGGAAGATCGACGTAAGCGCATCCGGGGCGAGCCCGATCCCGGTGTCTGTGACCTCGATGCGTAGCCGCTCATCGGTTTCATCACGTGTGTGAATGGTGATGCGTCCGCCCACTGGTGTGAACTTGATGGCGTTGCGCAGCAGATTCCAAAACACCTGCTGAAGCCGCGCCGGGTCCCCGCGAAGAGCGGTCCGGCGGGCTGTCAGATCAACGTCGAGCACCACCGGCTTGCTTTGGGCATCGTCGCGCACAATCTCCACCGCCAGGCCGATGAGCGAGTGGACGTCGCAGGCCTCCTCACGCAGCTGAAACTTCCCCTTGGTGATGCTGGTCAGATCGAGCAGGTCGTCGATCAGGCGCGCTTCAAGGGCGATATTCCGCTCGATCATGGCCAACTCTTCGCGCGCATCGGCCGGGATCCGTTCATCCTCCCGCAGCGAGGTGGCTGTCATCAGCACCGGCGTAAGAGGAGTTCGCAGCTCGTGAGAAAGGGCGGCCAGGAAATCGTCTTTGGCCCGCGACGCGATTTCAGCGCGTTCTTTTTGCGCGATCAGCGCAGCCTCCGCAGCCCGGCGCTCGATGTTCATCGCGACGGCATCTGCGATCGGAGCAAGGTCGCCGAGAACAGCCTCCGACAAGGCTTGTTTGGAAAAAAGGGCAAGCACGCCCATCACTCGTCCTTCCGAGATCAACGGATACCCGGCAAAGGCGCTCATCCCTTCCCTCTTCGCCCACTCCGGATTCGAGATATTCGGGTCGTGAGCTACATCGTTGGTCAGGTGGGCCCGACGGAACTGAGCAATGCGACCGATCTTGAATTCGCCGACTGGCACCCGCGCGTGCGGCCCGTCCAGATGGGTATAGAGTCCGGCGCTGGCGCGCAGAAGCAGCACCCGTTCCTCCTCGTCGAGCACCCAGACACGGGCAAACGCCGCATCGAGGTGACTCACAAGCAGCTCGCAGCACCCGTGGAGCGTGCTCCCCAGGTCTCCGGGCGAGGCAAGCTTCGCCGCAATCTCCGCGCGAAGGTGCGAGAGGGTGGCCCGTTCGGACAATTCAGCCTCCGCCGCCCGACGCTGCGAGATGTCCCGGATGAAACCGACGAACGTCGGGCGCGCCACCCCACGGAGCGGATTGATGGAAAGCTCCACCGGAAACTCTGATCCGTCGCGGCGGATGGCGGGGAGCTCAAGCCGTCGCCCGAGCACAGGACCCTCACCCGTGGCAAGGTAGTGGGCGAGGCCGCGGTGATGCGCCTCCCGCATCCGCTCGGGGATGATCCGCGATGCGAGGTCGCTCCCGAGTACTTCTTCCCTGCTCCATCCGAAGATGCGCTCTGCAGCAGGATTCCACCCGGTGATTTTCCCATCTGCCCCCATGAGGAGCACGCCGTCGATCGCCGTGTCAAAAACCGCACGCGCCCGAGCCTCACTCTCGCGCAGGGCATGCTCGGTCTGTTTGCGAGTGGTAATATCGAAGACCACCCCGGCGATTTGTGAAGCCTTCCCCGTCGCGTCGAGTTCGACACGGCCCATCCCATTGACCCACCGCTCCACCCCACCATTTCCGATGACGCGATATTCCGTTTCGTGAAAGTTGCCGGTCACCAAGGCATCGCTGATTCCCGCCTGCACCCGGGCACGATCATCTTGGTGGACGGCGGCAAAGAAGGTCTCCACCGGTTCGCCGGCGCGGCAACGTTCGAGCGGAATGCCGCAGAGATGCGCCATCACGGCGTCGCAGAAAACCACATTCTTTTTCAGCTCCAGAACCCAGGCTCCACCACCCCCGACTTCCAAGGCTGTGCGGGTGAGCCACTCTGCCTTTCGCAGTTCCCGGTCGCGCGCGTATTTCTCCGACGCGTCGTGGAAGACGAGGATCACTCCGCGCAGCTTCCCTTCCGCACCGAAGATCGGCGCCGCAGAATCTTCGATCGGAATCTCGCCGCCCCCGCGCGGACGGAGCACAGTGTGGTTCGCCAGCTCTCTCGCGACACCTTCCCGCAGAACGAGATCGACGGGATCAGCCGCTGGCTCCTCGGTGCCTTCCTTGAAGATCGGAAAGACCTCTGCCATCGAACGACCTTGCGCCTCGGCATCGCTCCACCCCGTAAGTCGCTCCGCCACGGGATTGAGGAAGGTCACAGCCCCAGCCGCATCGGTCGCGAGGACCGCATCGCCGATCGAGCTGAGAGTCACGCGCAACTCGTCGCGCTGCGCCTCCGCGCGCGAGAGGCTCCCGCTGTAGGCGTGGCTCACCTGGCGGACGAGCCGTCGGAACGCCACGACGAGCGCTGGGATTCCGGCCAGTGCGGCGAGGAGGGTAGTCGCGAGAAGCGTAGTCCGCAGAGTGGAAAGACGACGCGCCTGGTGGATCTGCTCCCTCTCCTCGGCGGCGATGAAGCTCGCTATCGACTGGCGGAACGCATCGAAGAGTGTCTTCTCCCGCGCGTCCCGGACGCTGTCGGGAGCAGCACCGACCGCACGAAACCGCGCGAGACTTTCGTCGGCATGAGCCTGCCACTGCGCAAGGCGTGCCTGCATCTCCGCGACTTGTGCAGCATGGTCGGCATTCCCGATCACCAGCGCTTTCAACGCACCGAGATTCGGGCCGATTCTTTTACGTGCTGCTTTCCACGGCTGGAGGATCTCGGGCGAGCCGGTAAGTTCAAAGCCGCGCATGGCCCTCTGCATATCCACCGCCAGCCT
>DASVRY010000182.1:0-2968 GCA_036388395.1 Chthoniobacteraceae bacterium | reverse complement strand
AAGGGTAGGATTCACCCCGCGAGATCCCTTGCTCAGAAACCGCTGATGTTCGCTCTCCGCATTGGCGATGCCTCCGAGGGCGGTGCCAAAGCTCACGCCGACCCGCGCGTTCGGCTTCTCCGGCGACCACGGAAGACCCGAGTCCTCCAGCGCGATCAACGCGCTCGCAACGGAAAACTGCGCATAACGGTCGAGCCGTTTCAGGCGATGCGGCGGGAAAAAAACCGTCGGATCCCAATCCCTAATCTCGCCTCCGCAGTGAGCCTTCAACTCACTCGTGTCGAAGCTGGTAATTCGCGAGATGCCGCTCCGGCCTGCATGGATGCTCTCCCATAGCGCTTTGTGCCCGGTTCCGGCACAGGTAATCGGCCCAAGGCCAGTGATGACGGCGCGGCGGCTCAAACTGCTCGTCGGCTAAAGGGTTTCAGGAATATAAGGAAAGACGGCATCAGGTGTTGCTCTTCGCTCCTGCGGTGCCCTCGGATTCCAGATGTTTTTTGAACGTCGCGAGCGTCTTGTTGGCGATATTCTCGATGAAAAAGCGGCCGATGATCGGCTCCACCAGCCAGGCGAGCAGCGGTATGCGGAACTTTAGGTTGTGCACGATTTCAACACGCGTCCCGTCGCGCGTCGGCGTGAAGGTCCAGATGACGTCCATGCCTTTGGTCCATGCTCGGATGTGCTCGAAATGGAGCTCGAGCGCATGCGGGTCGGCGCGGTAAGCCGAAGTCCACGCGATTGGAATCCCATCGCGCGACGCAGCCATCTTCACGATATCGCGTTCACCCTCTTTCCGCAGGAAATGGATGTAGCGGTAATGGGGAAGAATCTCGGGCCATCGCGCGAGGTCTCGCACGAGATCGAAGATGCGCTCGCGAGGAGCTTTGATGAGGATGGAGGTGCCGGTGTGCACTAGCAGGAGAGGGGATGAAGACGGAAATCAGCGCTGGATGCGATAGCGGAGGAAACATTCGCCGTCCACGACTTCCATCTGCCGAAGTGCGAGAGAGAGGGAGCTGGGAAGAAACTCGCCGGCGATCCCGGTGAGCGTCGGCGTCTTCTCTCCACCGAAGATGCGGGGACAAAACGTGACGTGCAGCTCGTCGATCAGATCGGCGGCGAGCAGCGCGCGAAAGACCTGCGGTCCGCCTTCGCAGACGAGCCGCCGTACATCGTGTTCCCGCCGCAGGACTGTCATCATCGCGGCAAGGTCCACCTGCTCAGACGCGGCGAGATGCAGGGTGGCTTTGCCCCGCAGTGCCTCCTGCGTCTCTGCTGGCATGCGCGTTGTCGTGAAGATGTGAATGGGTGAGAGGGGCTTGTGGAAAACCTTGAGCTCCGGCGCCACCTGCCCGGAGTTTGTCATCAGCACGCGGAGCGGGTATGGCGCTCGGCCTTCGGCCACACGTGCTTCACTGAGATCCGCGGGGATTCCCATTGTCATGTTGTCCGCCGCGATCGTGCCCGCACCGGCAAGCACCGCGTCCGTTGTCGCGCGAATCTCAACCAGTCGGCGCTTGTCTTGGCGGGAGGAGAAGTCTGAGGGCGTATAGTTCCGCGTTGTTACCCGCCCGTCCCACGTAAGAGCGAAATTCGCGGTCACAAACGGCCGGGGCGGCTTCCTGCGGCGAGCGGTTGTGTTGGCCATCAGCGAGTCGTTTCCTGTGCCGCCTCGAGCGCCATTTCGGCCTCTGCCACCTCGTGTTCGAACGCGCCTACTTCTGCTCGCATCTCCTTCAGCTTGGGGTGTTCGCTTGGGCGGTAGAGCAGGTAGAGCACACCGCCGACCAGGCCGAGCGCAAGGGTTAGGAGATATCCCGTGGATGAGATCGCGACCGCAATACCTTCGCTCACTCCTGCGAGATTGGTCAGGAACACGTGAAAAAGCCCTTCGCGAACGCCGATCCCGCCAAAGCTGATCGGCAGCGACGTGATGGTGTTCACAATCGGCATCACGGCGCAGAGTTCGGCAAACGTGGGGATTATCACCCCCGGCGCAGCGAAGGCGCGTGCGGCGCAGTAAAACGTCGCAAAATAGCCGATGTGCGAGATCGTCGAGAGGACGATCGCCGGTCCGGTCGTCCGCCATGCGCGACCGTAGAGACTATACGCCAGCGCAAACTCCGCGAATTTGTCACGCGCCGGCATCCTCGGAGGGAGCCGATGGACAAGGCCACCGCTGGTCAGCACGAGGGAAACGAGCAGACCGAACACCGCTGAAGCCAGCACTGCGAGCGTGACCCACACATACTGCGCAGTTTCCGGTGAGCTCATCAGCCAGTCCCAGCGAAGTGTGAGAACGACGCCAGCGATCAGGATGATGGAAAGGAGGCCGATAATCCGGTCCACAAGCACCGAGAGAAAGGCCTGCGCACCTCGCCCGGGCGTCTCCTTGAGCAGATAGAAGACTTTAACGACATCGCCTCCGGTGCCGCCCGGGACGAAGAAGTTGAAAAAGATTCCGATCATCATCAGCGTGAGCAGGCGGATCCAGCCAAGGTAGATCCCTTGGACGCGGAGAAGGAACTGCCACCGGACGCCCGCGAGAAGCTCGACACCAACATAGACCGCGAGCCCTGCGAGCAACCACGAAAGGTGCGCATGCGAAAGCGCGGTGGCGATCTCGTTGCGGAGTTTTGGGTCGCGAAAAACAAACCAGAGCAGCCCGAGGGTCACGGCGACCTGGAGCACCGTGAGAGCCACTTTCTTTGATGAACCCATGGGCTGACCCACTGCTAAATGCCGGCTGCTGCCTCTGAAATGGAGCGCTGGAGGCCGCTCAGCCGCCGAACTTCTGCAGCCACTTGTCGCGTGCTTCCACGATCTCTTCGCGAGTACGGCGCGGGCTCATCTCGAAGACAAACAGGGTGTCCTTGGGCAGCAGTGGGATGAGCTTGTCATACTCGATGTCCCCCGTGAATGGCGCCATGTGATCCCGGCCGGGCCATTGCGTATCGTGCAGATGGCA
>DASVRY010000181.1:0-9942 GCA_036388395.1 Chthoniobacteraceae bacterium | reverse complement strand
ACGGCCGGAACAGCTCACCTTAGCCCCTCGCGGCGGCTTGCGCCGTAAACGTCCAAACGTCTTACACAGCTAAAGGATTCTGCCCGACTAGCGGTTTTCGACCAGTTCCGTTAAGAATATAAGCCTCGGCGTGGTCCTGCTCTGTTGAACTGACTGCCAGGTCCATGGCTCTTGGAGTGGTCCCCACGCCGAGGCTTTCTCAAGTTAGCGCTTCGGGCCGCTGAGCCGCTGCAGCGAACAGGACGGCGCGCACGAACCCCCTCGCGCGGGCTCTCATTGACACTCCGGCTCGAGCGAGATGGAAATCACCCAATTCGCCGCATCAGGGACATGGACGTGCCCCGCCAATGTCACCTCGGTCGCTGTCGAGTGCTGGGGTGGTGGTGCCGCTGGCGCTGCCCTTAGTTCAGCGGCAACGGGAGCAACTGGCGGTGGAGCTGGGGGATGTTATGCGTTCGCCGAGAGCATCCTCGTTACACCCGGAAATATCTACACCGTCACAGTGGCCGCGGCCAAGAGCCAAACCCCCGGAGCAGACGGTGGTATCGGTAATGACTCCAGCTTCGTTGGAGATGGTGGTGCATCTTGTGTAGCGAAGGGTGGCGCGGCAGGCGGATTGATGGCTGGTGGTGGCGGGGTTGCTTCCTCGGTGGGCTGCGTGGGAGAAATTATCCGTGTTGGTGGGAATGGCGCAGCCGGCACTGGCACAACAGCAGGCGCTGGGGGTAGCGGAGCAGGAAGTCAGGCGGTCGGTAATAATGCGTCTGGATCATCGCAAGTAGCTGGAGTGCTGTTAGGCGGTGGAACTGGTGGAGCTGGAAGGACTGGAACCTCTGGCAACGGCACGGCTGGCGGTGGCTACGGCGGCGGCGGCGGCGGCTCAATGGCTGCGGCAACGGGTGCAGCGCGAAGTGGCGGTGCCGGAGCTGCCGGGGCCGTAAGAATCTTCGCGGAGGAGACAGCTAGTAGCGGCGGAACCGGCGGAATCTCACGCGGCCGCTTTATCTAACTTTTATGATGCTCATCCAGCAAAGCTCCGCCGTTCAGGATCTCGAATTCCTCATGGTCTTGAGCAGCGACGGCCGCACGAAAGCGACGGGTAAAACGCCGGCAGTGACGATCCGCAAAAATGGCGGGAACTTTGCGGCGCCCGCCGGCGCCGTGTCGGAGATCGGATCCGGCTGGTATCGAGTCGTTCCACACGCGACCGACTCCGATACCCTCGGAAGCCTGGTCGTGCACGCCGAGGCGGCCGATTGCGTCGACACCGACGCGCGATTTTTTGTCGTTGCTTTCAACCCGCGCCTCGCCTCGCTTGGCTTAAACAACCTCGCCGCGGCCGACATCCTCACCACGCCCGCAAACAAGCTAGCGACGGACGGGAGCGGCCGAACCTCCGCCAACGTCGTGCAGATCGCAGGGCAGACCGCCGTTGCAGCCGCGGCCGTAACTTTCCCCGCCTCGATCGGGACGAGCACATTTGCCGGCGGAGCCGTGACTCTGACGTCAGCTTACGACGCCGCAAAAACGGCTGCCTCACAAGCGAGCGTCGACGCGATCCCGACCAACCCAATCACCAGCCTCACTGGCATCGCCACGACTGCAGGCCTCGCCGCGCTGCAGGCGCACGGTGACTTAGCTTGGTCGACCGCGACCGGGTTCTCCACGTTGACCGCTGCCGGTGTGCGAGCTGCACTAGGCCTCGCCGCTGCAGATCTGGACGACCAGCTCGACACGCTCGCGTCCGGCGTCCTCGGCGCGCGAGTCGCGGCCGAAAGCAGCGACGTGAAACTCAGCACCGCGCGCCTTGGCAAGATCGACGTGATCACTGCCGACATCGCTACGGCTGCGACGCGCCTCCTCACCACGCTCGAGCTCGACGGCAGCGTCTATCGCTTCACCGCGAATGTTCTTGAACTCGCCCCGGTTGGCGAAGGCGGAGGCGGATCCGGCGGCGGGCTCACTCCGGAACAGGAAGCGCAGCTCGCAACGATCCTCGCCCATACGCAGCTGATCACGCCGGGCGGGTTCACGATCCTTTCGCCCGTGACTCAGGATGGCCTGACGATCAGCGCGACTGCAGGCGATTCGTGGAATATCCCGTTTGCTAACCTCGGCTCTCTCGTCGGAGTTCAGAAGCTCTGGTTTGCCGTTAAGAACCAGGTGAATGATGCAGACGTCTCGTCGCTGCTCTTTATCGACCTCACAGGCCTGGTTTACGCGAACCGCGCGGACGCAACCGAACCCTCGCTCGGCCCCCTGGTCATCGAAGACACCGCGACCGGCGCAGGAAGAATTAAAGTCGAGGAAGCAGTCACGGTGCAACTCCGGCAGGTCAGCACGGCAAAGTGGGCGATCAAAGCACTCACCGCGACAGGCGACACCATCACGCTTCGCACGGGTGCTTTCCACATTACACCGGCTAGCATTCAAGCGATCGCGTAGCCAGGCGAGGGGATTGACACGCCGAGAGTAGGCATGCTCCGCCTGTTCGTTCTCTCGCTCCTCGCCTGTATCAGCTGCGCATGTAGCACGCCGCGCAGATCTGCGGTGGTGGTCCCGCCCTCTGCAGCGCCGGTGCGAACCAGTGTCGCCGCTGCTCAATCTCACGTTGCGAAAGCGAAGGTGAAGAGCGGCGCCGCGAAAGCGGCCGTTGCCAGTGCACGACTCGCTTCGGATGCGCCAACACTTAAGCTTGCCCTCGACCGTGCCGACGGTGAACTCGACGACCTTTCGGCCCAGCTCCTCCACGCTGGCGAGAACCTCGAGGCCGCGCAGATCCGCGTGACTACGCTCGAAGGTGAAGTGCAGCGGCAAACTGCCGATCTCTTTTCCGAACGTCTGGAAAGACAAGCCGCCGTCGATCGCCACGAAGCCGAGAAGCGGTCCCACAAGAAGACGCTGGCCGCGTATCATCGACTGAAGACCTGGTTGGGCATTCTCGCCGCCAGTGTCGCCGGCTACTTCGCATTTCGGCTCCTGCCGATCGGCCCGTATCGATTCCTCGCCGCCGCGGCCGCGGCGACTTCCACCTTCGCCGCCGTCTGGCTCCTCGTCTGATTTCATTATGCAAAAGCCACAGCCCAAACCGTCCCTGCTCACCCACATTCTCCGACATCGGGAAGTTTACCTTTTCCCGCTCCTCGCCGCACTGCTCGTTCTGGCGCTCCTCATCACCGTCCCGCTGCTCACCGGCCGCGCCGTCATTGATGATCCCGGCGCGATCGTCGGTTGGGCATACAACTTCGCCGGCATCGTCATCCTCTCGATCGGCGTAGGTCAGGTTCAGGAGCATCTCTTCGGCTTCCGGAGCGATGTGCGACACGAGCTCGACGTCGATCAGATCCCGCACATCACCGCAACTCCACCTCCATTCCGCGACGACGTTTTCGACGCATGCGTAACCTGCTTTCTTTTCGTGTTCTTCGGCTGGCTGCTCTGGCACTGATCTGGGCGTACAGCCGCCCGGCTGCCGCACAGCTCGTCCAGCTTCCGCCCGCGCCGGCCGTATCTCCAGCCGGCCGCAAGCTGCTCCTTGACTTCGAAGTCGGAGGAGGGGAGCGCTACTACATGCGCCTCCTCGCGCGGCCGACTTGGCCTGGTTTCTCCAGCGGGGTCACCATCGGCATCGGCTGGGACTGCGGCTACAACTCCGCGGCCGTCCTCCGCAGCGACTGGCGCGCCCTCGAAAAATCTCATCAGGACCGGCTTGCCTCGACCGCCGGAATCACGGGGCGATCGGCAAAGCATCGAGCCGCCGCGCTCCGCGATATCCTTGTTCAGTGGCAACTTGCCGAGACGGTCTTCAACGAGGTGACCGTCACGCGGTTCTGGCAACTCACCCGCCGCACTTACCCTGGCTTCGACGATCTGCGCCCGAACGCTCAAGCGGCTTTGCTCAGCCTCACCTTCAACCGCGGCTCTAGTATGAGCGGACCGCGGCGTCCGGAGATGCGCGAGGTCCGCGCTTTAGTCCCGCGCAAGGATTACGCCGGCATCGCGCGCCAGATCCGCGCGATGAAACACTATTGGCCCGCGAGGGCCGACAGCGATCGCGACCTCACCGACCGTCGGGAGGCGGAAGCAAAGCTCATCGAGCTGCCGTGAACGGCTGTAGCGTTCTGTAACAGAAATGGCGGCAGCCAGCGTCGGGAGCTGTCCTTTAGAGCTAATCCGCCAATGCCCGTTACTCTGTAGCTGCGACAGTCAATACCTTCTCACCGCCAGCTTCGCGGGTTCAAGTCCCGCCGGCGGTAGATGCGCGCCTACTCTGATTTAGGTTCTTCGCTCAGCGGCCAAGCACCTTGCAGTTGGGCGTCGCTGAATACCTCGAATTTGGCACGGTGTCGTTTGCCACGTGTATCTCGGACGAAAGCCCTGGCGATGGGATGGAGTTCCTTCAGAAACTCACGAGGGAAGTCGCGCATGCCGAACGTGAACTTCTTTCCATCTCCCTCGAGATGCCGACAACCGCCGTCCGTTTCTGAATTGAAGACTATGAGCTCGTTTTGCGCTTTTGACGATCCGAGGGGAAGACCTTCGAACGAGTCTGGAAATTCAATCCCTGCAGTCTCGATGCTTATAGCGCGGCGACCGTGGTTCACAGCCTCGATCGTAAAATCAAGGCGGGGTTGGCCCGTTTCGTCAGCCGTAAAGATTAAGCGTGGGATAAGGCGGAGGTCTGCACGATCTGCCCAGTGCTGCCATGCCTGAATGCTCAAAGCTATTGTCCCGGTCAGTGCGCCCCAGAACGCGAGGATGTCAGTCCATTGCATTGAGATGATGGAAGTCTGTTGCGTTCCTGTTGCCTTTTTTGCCGATCGCCCGGGAATCCTTTCTGGGAGTGGCTCCAGCGGTAGGATTCGAACCTACGACCAGGCGATTAACAGTCGCCCGCTCTACCACTGAGCTACGCTGGAATGCTCTCCGGAAAAGGGAGCGGTTATATGGCGTGTTGGCGTCAGGGCGGCAACCCTTTTTTTCACATTCTCTTCTCGAGCGGCTGGCAGCTCGACGGCTGCGCTCACCGGGGGATTGGGGTCTTTGCTCCTGTCGTCCCGACATTCACCATTACGGCAGTGGTGCTGAAGACATTCACCCGCGTTCTCGCATTGAGGCACCAGACGGCGACCTGACAGGAGGTGGTGCTGACGCGCTCCACTCGAGCGAAGATCTTAATGATGTCTCCGTTGCTCACCGGCGCCGTGAAGTCGAAGGCGTCGAAGCGCCGCGTGACGAAGGTGCTCCTGGGAAAGGTGAGCGAGGCGGCGTTGAAGGCGAGATCGTCGGCCCATTGCATCATGTAGCCCCCGAAGAGACCGCCGGCGTGATTCAGGAATTCCGGGCGAATGAGGAGCGTTTTCTCATGGGTCAGAAAGCCGGTCGCGGCTGCCGTGGCTGAGGCAGCCTCTATTGAAGCGATCTCTTGAACGCGCGGCAAGTGGCGCCCGCCCTCGAAGGGCGTAGCGAGAGCCGTGCGAACTATGGCGAGAGCTGTCTCGAGGTCGACCGTTCGTTGGCCGATGGAGATCACATTCGCATCGTTGTGCTTGCGGGCGAGTTCAGCAATTTCGACGCTCCAGCAGAGGGCACAGCGAATCCCGCGCACTTTGTTCGCGACGATCGCCTCCCCGTTCCCCGAGCCACCGAGAACAAAACCGCGGTCGAACTCCCCGCGCGCCACCGCCTCGGCTACAGGCTGAATGAAGAGGGGATAATCCACCGGCGTTTCTGAGTCGGTCCCGAAATCCCGCACTGCGTAACCCGCGAGATGGAGGATCTCGATGATCCGCGCTTTGTAGGCGAAGCCGGCGTGATCTGACCCGATGGCAATCTTCATCGCGGGAGCGAAGCAGAGCGCCATCCAAGAGTCGATGCGGCGGTGGAGAGAAGCCCTCGCCGTTCCCCAGAGGTCTTACAGCGCGACGAGCGCGAGCCGCATGTGAATCTTCGTTCCAACGCCCACCGTGCTCTCAATCCAAATCCGTCCTTTGTGCGCATCGATGACCGATTTCACAATGGCCATGCCCAGGCCGGTGCCGTTCGCTTTCCCCAAAGTGACGAACGGTTCGAAAATCTTCGCCTGGATCTCTGGCGCTATGCCGCAGCCGGTGTCTGCGATCGTGAAGACGACTTCGTTTGCTTCTTCCGTCACGAGGAAGCTCAGCACGCCGCCGCCAGGCATCGCTTCCATGGCGTTCTTCACCAGATTCGCCAACGCTCGCAGAAAGCGACGCTGATCGACTTCCACGATGCCGTCGCACTGCATCTGCGTGACGAGCCGGATGTGCGACGGAAGGAGACGCAGCGCCTGTTGCTCAAATTCGCGAACGAGGCGTCGCACCGGAAGCGGTTCCAGTTCCACCGAAGTATTTCCGCGGGCGAAATCGAGGAGCTCCTGAGTCATCCCCATCATTCCTTCGAGCGCCTTGTCGATGATTGTGGTGAATTGCCGGCAATCCGGGTGATCGATCTTCGACGCGAGCAAGTCCGAGCAGCAACGGATCACGCCAATCGGGTTCTTGAGATCGTGGATAATGGAATTGGCCATCGTGCCGACGAGACTCAGCCGCTCGGTTCGCATCATCTCGGAGATGAAATGCGAATTCACCCCGCGCAGCCGCTCCACCACTGTACGAAGGAAGTTCATCTGCACGCGGCTGGGCGCAAAGGCGAGGATCTCGTGAAATGCGTTCTCGTCGAGCCGTCCAAGGATGGTGCGCTCGGCGGCCGTAGCTTGCGCGGACCGCGGCTGCCCATCGATCAACGCCATCTCGCCAAAGAAATTTCCTGGCTGAATATAGCCTAGGGTTTCCTGCTGACCACCACGACCGGCCTTGGAAATCTTCACCGAGCCGGTGCCGACCAGATAAAGCGCGTCACCTGGGTCCGCTTCGTTGAAGACAAGGTCGTCCGGCTGATATTCGATGACCTCGATCCGTGCCGTAAGCTTCGCCAGCGCGTCCGCGGCAATACCGGCGAGCAGCCGGTTCTCACCAAAGCGACACTCCGACGGTGCTTCGGCGAGGGTGCAGAGCATGAGAAAAGGAGCGGCTAAAATCCGGGGGCGTCCTTCTTCGAGAAGGTATTCGCACCCTGGCCGCCGAAGGTTCCCGTGGTCGATCCGTTGCCGCCAGAGCCGGTGTAGTTCGGCTTCTGCGTGTAAACGGAGGCGGCTTGCGAGCCGCCGATTGTCACCGTCTTGCCGTTGTCGATCGTGACTTGCTGCCCGACGATCAGCTTCGCACCGTTCCCGCCGAGCGTCGTGTCTTCGAGAAATCGCACAGAGCCGTTCCCCTGCGGCGCATAAAGCTTGAGCGTGGTATCAGCGCTAATCGTCCCTCCGCGGATCAGCACCTCCCCGTTTGCGGCCAATGCACCGATCTTCACGACGTCGCCGCTGATCGTTGCGTTGTTCAGACTGATCACCCCCTTCACGCCGTGATTGAGAAGTTCCACGGTTCCTTTCTCCGCCACAGCTTTGCCGCCGTCAAAGACGATTGCGCCGCCAGCGGAGGTGAGCTGGATCACTCCACCTTGCGTGGCGCCGTTGAGCAGTGAGAGCAGTTCGCCGGTGTTCTTCACGTGGATGGCCACTCCGGTCTTTCTGCCGGAGGCGAACTTTAGATCGCCCGCTTTGGTGTCGAGGTGCGACTTGCCGATCCGGTTTTTAGCAGAGGCCCTCGCACGTCCGCGGTCGTCATCATCTCCATCGTCATCATTGGGGTTGCCGTGCCCAGTCGGCGGATTCTCAGCAATGATCGTGCGGTCGATGACGATCGTCGGCTCCTCTGGCTTGCCTGGTGGACGAGGGTTAGGGCGCGGCTTCACAGGCTTTTCCGGCTTATTGGGATTGCCGTTTTCGCCGTCGGAGCCGCGTCCGCCATTTCCACGATCTTCTTTCTTCTCACGTTCCTCTCGATCGCGCTTGGCCTGTTCCTCGCGCTCGGCACGCCGACCGGGGTTTTCTTTGTTGGCTTGAGTCTGCTGATCGGGCATCGCCAGCGTCAAATCGTTCGAGAGGGATACTTTTGTTCCTTTGCCCTTGATCTCGAGATTCGTCTGCGCGAGTTGTCCACGGGCCTTTCCCTCGGCCTGGCGCTCGATCTCCTTCTGGATGACCGCCGTGCTCGGCAAGCTGGAGGTGGCGGCCGCGCTCTTCTTCCCGCCAGTCATCTTCACCAGGCCCGAGGTGGAGACGAGCTTTTGGAGGTCGACATCGACTGGCTCGGGAATCTGCCGCGCGTTCGGGCTCAGGATAATCATCTTGCCCGCGTTCAGGAGCGTCGATTCGCCCACAGCGTTATTGATGAAAAGCCGGAGCGAGCCCTCGAGCACGACTACTTTCACCGCCTTCTTCGCGGTGTGCTCGAGGAGAATGGTGGTGCCGGTGATCGACGCCGTCACCGCCGCCGTGCGAATGCGGGCGCCGCCCCGGCCTTTCGGCACCTGAAGGAGCAACGTGCCACGGTCGAGCGTCAGATCGCGGGTTCCGGGGGTGAAGCTGAAGAATGTGTCCGCACCAAGCCGGGTAAGGGTTTGATCCGAAAAGAGTAACTCCGCGCGCGATTGCGCCCCTGTGCGCACGCCGAGATCGCCGCGGATAGTCTGCTCGAGCATCGCTGGCTTGGTGCCGCTTGCGGGATCGACGACGCGGACGTCGTTCACGATTCTCGTGATCTGCGCTTCCTGCAAAGGCGCTGACATTGCGGTGGTGAGCATGCCGGCTGCGGTGGCCACGGTGAGGAGAAGATGTCGCGTCATGATGATGATGATTGCGTTGAGCTTGCTTGGGGAAATTTAGAAGCGCACCTCGAGGGTCAAGCCGCCGCCCGTGTTCGCTACATCGTAGTCGTAGACATCCTGATTCGAGCGATTGAAGCCCAAGGAGGCCGAGGCATTCAGGCTGGCCCAGCTGGTTAGCTTGTAGCGCAGGTTTGCGGAGACGTTCTGGTTGAAATCTTCACGCTGCGGCTTCGCGGAATAGCGGTAGTAGGCGCTGCGGTAGAAGACCTGTGCCTGGAGCGCACGGGTGAAATCTACGTGGTAGCCAAGGTAAACGCCGTATTCGTCGCGCTCGGCTTCCTTTGGATCGGCGAAACCCCATTGAGCAGAGGCTCCGACGATCACGGCATGAGCACGGGCGAGCGGGAAAACCTTCTGCACGCCCGCAGTGATCGTGTGATTCTGGAAAAACTCGTCGCCGCTCTCCTCGCTGATCAGGTCGTTGAAGTTATAGCGTAGAAAGGCAGTGGTATTGGCAAGCTGAGGGATGCGGTAGGTGAGCCCAGCGCCGGCATCGATGCTCGTAAAGTTGAGCTGATCGAATTCGCAGTAGCGAAACGTAGCGCCGCGGATGGTGAAGTCGGCTTCGAGCTGATCCGTGATCTTTTGCTGGTAGCTGAAGCCGAACGTCGCGACCAGAAACTGGTCGTCGAACTTGTTCCGGCTGGTTAATGCCACGTTGTTTGTGTGGAAGCCGGCGAGGTCGCCGAAGATAAACCACCGCTTGGCGGCGTACTGGCTCTTGAGAATCGCCTGCGTGCCGAGGTCGCTATCGCCGGGGCTGGAGGGCGCCACTTCATCGAACGTCTCCGTGCCCGCCGCGGCCGAGGTATCGCGTAGTGGTGTCGCCTGCTGGTCGAAGCGGCGCGATTGCTCGATCTGGGTATCGACCTGCTGCGCCACACCAGGCGCAGCCATGAGCAGGGCAAGAACGAGAGCGAGGCTCGGTTTACAATCCATGGTTTGTAGGCTTGGAATAGCAAACGGTGTGCTCGCTGTGATACCTGAGTTGCTCTTTTCGGTGCAATGGCGCAAAGGCATGTTTTTGGCTATGGCTGATCCATGGCCCGCCATCGCCGACCCTTCCTCTATCTATTCAGCATGGCGCTGACGGTGGCCGTCGCTGCACTGGCTGCCCTCGAGCTGCCGATCCTCCGG
>DASVRY010000180.1:0-4219 GCA_036388395.1 Chthoniobacteraceae bacterium | reverse complement strand
CGCCTACAAGCTCGCGCCCGTCTGCAAGCTCGGGAACAAGCTCTTCGTGGCGATGGCGGATCCGTTGAACGTGCTCGCGCTCGACGATCTGCGGCAGCGCACGAAGATGGAAATCGTGACGATGATCACGACGGAGCGGAGCGTCACCGAGACGCTCAGCGGGGTGGGTAGTGGCAGCACCACGATGGATCAGGTGCTGAAGGACGCGGCCGCGCAAGAGGCGGCGGGCGTCGAGGAGGTGAAGCAAAATCGCGAAGACATCGATCTCGATCGTCTCGCCGTTGAGAGTGAAGACGCGCCGGTCGTCAAAATCGTCAATCTCATCCTCGTTCAGGCGCTTAAGGAAAAGGCCTCGGATATCCACATCGAGCCTTTCGAGAAGATGCTCAAGCTGCGCTATCGCGTGGACGGTAATCTCGTCGAGGCGAGCTCGCCGCCGAAGGCGCTCCAGCTCCCGATCGCTTCGCGTATCAAGATTCTGGCCGGCCTCGACATCGCCGAGCGCCGCCTCCCGCAGGACGGCCGCTTCCGCATTCGTGTCTCTGGCAAGGAGGTCGATCTTCGTATTTCGATCCTGCCGACTGTGCACGGTGAGAAGATCGTTATCCGTCTCCTTGATAAAGGCGCGCTCTCCGGCTCTGTCGACTCGCTCGGCATGGACGACTACACCGTCGGCATCTTCAAGAAAGCCGTCGATGCGCCGCATGGGATGATTCTCGTCACCGGCCCAACCGGTTCCGGTAAAACGACGACGCTTTACTCGGTGCTCCAGGAGCTGAACAACCCGGAATACAACATCGTCACAGTCGAGGACCCGATCGAATACCAGCTCCCCGGCATTAACCAGGTGGCAGTGAAAGCCGATATCGGCCTGAGCTTCGCGGACGCACTCCGATCCATCCTCCGTCAAGATCCGGACATTGTGATGATCGGTGAAATTCGAGACAACGAGACCGCCGACATCGCCGTGAAAGCGGCGCTCACCGGTCACCAGGTGCTCTCGACCCTTCACACGAATGACGCGGCGGGCGCCATCTCACGTCTCGACGACATGGGCATCGAGCCGTTCCTCATTTCCTCGTCAGTGCTCCTCACCTGCGCGCAACGTCTCGTTCGCCGCATCTGCCCAAACTGCAAAGAAGACTTCCAACCCGAGCCGGAGATCTTCGAGAAGCTCGGCATCGAATACGATGGCAGCACCGCCTTCTATCAAGGCGCGGGCTGCGACCGCTGCAAACGCCGCGGCTACATCGGTCGGGCTGCGATCATCGAAGTGCTTCCAGTCTCCGAGGCGATCCGCCGGTTGATCATCAAACGCGCGTCGGCGGCGGTGATCAAGAATCAGGCGATCAGCGAAGGGATGAAGACGCTGCGCATGGTGGGAATTGACAAAGCGCGGGAGGGAATTACGACTCTGGAGGAAATCCTGCGGGTCACCGCAGAAGACCACTGAGGTCTGTATGGGTCTCCTCGACAATCTTTTCAAACCAAAGCCAGACCAGCCCGAAGAGATTGCCGAAACTGCCGAGCGAAACGCGGAGCCAGCATCTGCTCCGGTTGCTCCAGCCGTGCCGGATGCTGGTGCACAAACGGCTCCGGCTGCGGGTGCGCTTCTCCCCTCGCGGCAGACGCCTTTCCTCGCTTCGACACCGGTGCTTTCTGCCGGCGCAGCGCCCGTGCCTGTGGAGCGTCCGAGTTTGATTCCACCGGAGCAAAGCACGCCCGAGCGGGGAATCGGCGAGATCACGATCCCGCTTGGCGATGTGCTCGCACGGATCCCGACGAACTGCCTCCTGCCTGGAATGCACGATGCCCAACGGGAACTGCGGTTTCGCATCGACGACCTTTCTGCTGATATCGCGCGCGGTCGTGCAGCGGTGCCGCTTTCGCGACTCGCCGCGCAATTTCCCGATGTCTTTCGTGCAGATCTGAGCCCGGAGGAGGATATCTCCGTCCGCCTGCCGCTGCAGAAGCTGGTTGAGCAGATCGGTCGAGCGGGGCGCCGGCCGACGCCCGCTGCAGCTCCTGAACCGCAGAAAGGAGTCGCGCCTGCCCCCGAGACTCCTCCAGCAGCCGAAGCGTCGATGCCCGGCGAGCCGAGGATCCAGCTAAGCGCGGCCGCGGTGTTGAAGAATTGCCCACGCGAACTATTCACGGGTGAACCGCCAACGCTCCCGGCGGAGTTGCGGGTGAGCCTTCCTTTCCCGCCCATCGAGCGTCAGCTCGGCAGCGGAAAGGTCGAGGTGAGCGCGTTACGTTTCATCGGGGCTCTGCCTGCGGAGTACATGCGCTATTTCCAGGCGCGCGACGGAATCACGATGACCCTGCCGCTGGAAGAGATCATTCAGAACCTGCCCAGCCGCGTTGAAGACCCGGCGGAGCAGTCCAGTGCCGATGTAGTTCCACAGGGCAAAGAACCGCCTGCTGCTGCCTCCGCCCCGACTGTGCGAGAGGAAGAAGTGGCGGCACCGCCTTTGGATGCTCCCCATGTGAGTGCGCCGCCGCCGGAGCCGGCACCGGTGTCGCTCCCGCAGGATTTGCAGGCTGAGAGGCCGGCTGTGAAAGAAGAGCCGGTCTCGCGGGCTGAACCAGCAGCTAACGCCGCCCCGGAACCGGCACCCGCGCCGTCCCAACCGGGGACGCCTTCTCCGGCAGAGGATGCACCGCCACCAACTCCGCTTCGTGTGGAAATGCCGGCGCCGATCCTCGCACCGCCGGTGCCTGACCCCTCCGTTGAGCCATCTCCGGCGCCACCGGCACCAGTTCAGGAAGTGCCCATCAGCCCGACTCGCCCGGGTCCTCCGCCAATGCGCATTATGCCTCCGCCGATCGTGCTTCGCGCCACCGCGCCTGTCTCGGTGGCAGAGACGCTGAGCCGCTCCGCTTCAGACACAGCCACACCTGCACCAGCGCCGGCGGCAGAGAACATCGCGCTACGCCCACCTTCTCTTCCCATCCACCCGCCCACTCCGCATGTGCCGCACGAGGCGGTTGGCACCGATTCCGCGCCGGGAGCTGAAGGTAGTAAGCCTTCAGCTCGCGCGGTCGAGCAGCCCGCAACAGCGCTGATCACTCCACCGCTCGCCAACCCACAATCATACGCGCCGCAGCCGCCGGGCTCGCAAGGGGGTCAGCAGCCGACAACTCTCGCGCCCGCCACAGCTCCGGTCGAAGTCGCAGACGTCCCCGCCCCGCCGCAGAGGTTTGCGCCGCTGCAACTCCGGCCCGTGATGCTCCAGCCGCCGACCATCCTGGCGCCGGTGCTCGCCCCGTCAGTCTCTACCGGGCAAACCCTCGCGCAGAACACCTCGGTAGCGGCCGCCCAGGCTGTTGCATCTCCGGTTCACCTCACCCCGACGAGTCCCAGCTTTGGGCCTCCAAAAAGCCAGAGCGCATCCCCTGCGTCCCCAGTTCTAGAGCCCGCGTCGACCGAGCCACAGCAGGGCGAGGAACTACAGTCCACCGACGATTATGAGTCGCCAGCCGAGCTCGAGCCCGCCAAGCCTTCCAAAGGACTCGCCGCAACGAGTAAGGCCGCACCACCTGACGCTCTCGAAGTGCGCGCAGCACCCGCAGAACGGTCCGAAGAGCCGCCCTCGCTTTTCCTTAATGCCGATGCTCCTCCAGTATTGCCTGCGCCTTCAGTCGAGATAGCGCCACCAGACGAGAAGCCGCCCGAGCGCCACATCTCGAACGAGGCAATGGCAGCGGCCGCACCGCCAGCTGCGTCTTCTGTCGAGGAGCTCGACCCTCCCGCCGAAGAGCCGACGCCAAAGCTCGAGCCACCGTCTCCCGAGCCGCTCGCCCAGAACCTGCGCGGCTCGTCGCGGCTGCAATCAACTGCTGAGAGCCTGCTGAAGCTCCCAGGAGTTGCCGGCTGTGTTCTCTTCATAGGCGACGAGCTGGCAGTCGCTGGTTCACTCCCTCACGGTCAAAACGCCGCTGCCTTGCGCAACTCTGCGCTCAATTGGACGGCTGACGCACCTTTCGCCGGCCTTGGTGCCGGCGTTCACAGTGCCGTGCATGCACCCCAGCAATCGTTGCATTTCTTCACGCGGGATGGTGCCGGCGTTTGCGCTTTTCTCCGGACGCGCGTCTTCCTGCCGGGCGTCCGGGAACAGCTGCAAGCTGCCGCGGAGTTGCTGGCCACTTCGCGTGAGTCGTAGTGCTCTGTTCGTCGTCGGTGATGGCAACACCCCTTCCGCACACGAGTCATCCT
>DASVRY010000179.1:0-11401 GCA_036388395.1 Chthoniobacteraceae bacterium | reverse complement strand
GTGGGCTGTGAATACCCGCTTCTCCTGCCTCTGCACCTTCGATTCGCAGCACAGCTTCGTGCCCCGCTGGCGACCGCCCTTCATCTCCGCACTCGCGCCGGAAGATCGCTGCCACTTGAACGGTATGGCCATGGTCGATGGGCGCCCGAAGTATGTCACCTGCCTCGGCCGCACCGATACCGCCGGCGGCTGGCGGGCAAACAAACCATCCGGCGGTTGCCTGCTCGACGTCGATTCCGGCGAAGTGCTGCTGCAAGGCCTCTCCATGCCGCACTCGCCCCGCGTCTACAATGGTCACCACTGGATCCTGGAGTCCGGCCACGGCTCCATCTCACGGGTCGATCTCGCCGCCGGTCGCGCCGAGCCCGTAGCGCGCCTTCCCGGCTTCACCCGCGGACTCGATTTCCACGGGCCGTATGCCTTCATTGGCCTCTCGCAGGTTCGCGAGACCGCGACCTTCAGCGGCATCCCGCTGGTCGAAGAGATGCCCGAGCGCGCCTGCGGTGTGTGGGTAGTCGATCTGCGCAATGGGAAAACGGTCGCGTTCCTCCGCTTTGAAGGTGCAGTGCAGGAGATCTTCGCGGTGCAAGTCCTCCCCGGCATTCGCTGTCCCGACGTGATTGTTGAGCCGGGCGAGATCCTCGATCTTTCCTACGTCCTGCCAGAGGCGGCCCTCAGCCAGGTCCCGCAGGAACTCCGCGCTGGTTAGCGATTCCCGCTCTCGCGTTCCGGGGAGCGCATGCGCGCCACGTGCAGTTGCGGGCGCCCTCGCAGGGAGCATGGAAGACCGTCACCCGAGGAGGCCTCCGAACGAGCGTTCGCTAAGTCGGGTGTCTGCAGCTTGCAAGGCACCCCCATGACTCAACTTCTCCCGAGCCTACGTGCTGAGCGGCTTTTGTAACGCTTGTCACGGCCGGTGCCGGTGAGAGATGCGCATGCGCCTTCGGGAGCGATTGGACACGGTGCAACGTGTTCGTGCGGTTTGAGCCATCGCATGGCGGCAGGAACCGGGCAGCGCCCCCGTCACCTCATGGCCGATCAGAGAGCTCCCTGGACAGATGATCTATCGTCGGACCGGTGTGGGGCCCTTCCATTTAACTTCTACCGACAGCTACGAACGCTTCCGGTCGAAAGCACGCCACTTCCCAAGGCTCCTGAAGACCATCTGGCGATTCACAAGCTGCGAACCAATGAGCCGCTTACATCCACCGACCTTGCCGAGTTGCAACGGATGCTGATGGAAAGCGGAGTTGGCAGCGGAGGATGTCGAGAAAGCAACCAGCCAAAGCAATTGGCTCGGCCTGTTTGTTCGATTGTTGGTGGGTTTGGACCGGCAGGCAGCGAAGAATGCTTTGAGCGCATTTCTCGTTCCCCGGAGGCTTCGGCCCAGCCAGATGCAGTTTCTCGACGAGATCGTGAACCACCTAATGGAGCACGGCTGCATGAATGCGGCGCGGCTCTACGAATCGCCTTACACAGACTTCAGCCCCCAAGGGGTGGGCGGGCTATTCTCCTCAAGCGAGGTGGAGGAGCTGATTTCAATTTTCGGCGAGGTGCGGGCGCGGGCTATTGCCTAAACGAACTCTCAAGAGCGGTCTTGTCGCCGCTGTGGCCGTTACTGGTGAAGAACTATAGCCCTAGCCAAGGTTGAAGCATTGCCTCGAGCGCGGCTGTCAAGGGCTTGGCACGCCGACGAATGCGATGCTGGCGCAATGCTATCCTGGCAGTTCCGGTTTGACACCGGGCTGACCTCGGCAAGCTCCGGAATGGCCTTGGCTGCAGGTATACGGGACGGAAGAGCTGTACGCTCCGCACGAGCACAGGTGATCCCGGGCGCGTTTCATCGGGAGGGCTCCACCCGCTCCAGAATGATTCGGGAGCACGCTAGGAATACTACCATGCACAACGCCAAAGCTTACTCCGCCGCCAGCGCGACTTCGCCCCTCGCCGTTACCACGATCCCGCGCCGCGAACCGACTGATCGCGATGTGGAGATGGAGATTCTCTTTTGCGGCGTGTGTCACTCCGACATCCACTGCGCGCGCGACGAATGGCACGATGCGATGCCGACGGTGTATCCCTGTGTTCCCGGTCACGAGATCATCGGGCGCGTGACGAAGGTTGGCTCGGGGGTGAGCAAGTTCAAGGAGGGGGATGTCGTCGGTGTCGGTTGTCTGGTCGACTCGGATCACACCTGCCCGAACTGCCGCGGCGGTCTGCAGCAATTTTGCCCAAACGGTGTGCTGACCTATGGCTCGCCCGACCGGCATAAGACTGCCGCGGTGACGTATGGCGGCTACTCCGAGCGCATTGTAGTGGATGGAACTTTTGTGCTGAGCGTCCCGCAAAATCTTGACCCGGCGGCAGCGGCGCCGCTGCTTTGTGCGGGCATTACGACCTATTCACCGATGCGCCATTGGGGCGTAACGAAGGGGAAGAAGGTCGGCGTGGTTGGGCTCGGCGGGTTGGGTCATATGGGAGTGAAGTTCGCCCATGCCTTTGGCGCGCACACCGTCGTCTTCACGACCTCGCCGAGTAAGAAAGAGGACGCCTTCCGGCTTGGCGCCGATGAAGTGGTGATCTCGAAGGATGCTGGGGAGATGCAGAAACATGCGGGGAGCTTTGATTTCATCCTCGATTGCGTGGCGGCCGATCACGACCTCAACACCTACCTCAACCTGCTGACCCGCGATGGGAACATCACGCTAGTCGGTGCGCCGGAGAAACCGCTGCCGGTTTCGGCCTTCAGCCTCATCATGGGTCGTCGGAGCCTTTCCGGTTCCATGATTGGCGGCCTGCCGGAGACGCAGGAGATGCTCGATTTCTGCGGGGAACATAACATCACCTCCGATGTGGAGGTGATCCCGATCCAGAAGATCAACGAAGCCTACGAGCGGATGCTGAAGTCCGACGTGAAGTATCGGTTCTCCATCGATATGGCCTCGCTAAAAGCGGAATAGGCGCGGCAGTCCGGGAGTGATCAGCCCCCGGATTTGCACAAAGAGAGAGGATTAGACCATGTGAAGGAATGTGAGATGCACACCAGTGCGCCACACACTTTTCCTCCTGCTTGCCTGTGTAGATCCGTGTCCATCCGTGGCTAAACAAACCCGGGAAACGGCGGGCGCCGGCGCTTTGTGGCAGGATTGAAATCCCGTCAAGCAAGCCGTGGGGGTTGTTTGGTATCTCTGTTGGCGGTGTGTTTTCGCTTCCTTAAGCAAATATTCTGAGATTGTCTTCCAGTACATGAGTTCCGCCCCCCCGGTCGCACGTCGTATCCTCATCGGGGAGGATGTCCATGCGCTTGCCTTCCGCATGGCCCAAGCGCTCGAGAACCTTGGCTACGAGACGGAGGTCGCGCACGACGGTCTGGAGTGCCTGCACAAGTCGCGAGAAGATGAGACGGCGCTGCTCATCCTCGATGCGCAGATGTCTTCACTCCAGGTAGCTGATTTCATCCGTGCCTTGCGGGCGGATTTCCGCACCGAGACTTTGCCGGTGCTGCTCTGTCTTCCGGAGGCGCAGGAGGCGGAGTTTGCCGTGAATGCGCGGAGCCTCGGCATTGGGTTTCTTCGCAAACCCTTCGATGCCGATGAGCTGATCCGGAAAGTCCAACGGCTTCTCTCCCACGAGGGCCAGGGAGAAAACCTGCCGCCGCCGCAGCCGGCGAACTGCTCGGCATTCAACCCGAGCCTCAATCGCGCTCGCGGCTGCTTCACCCTTTGGGGAACTCGCGGATCTACGCCGGTGCCGGGAGCTCGCTTCCTCCGGCATGGCGGGAATACGTCGTGCATGTCGGTCACTTATGGCGACGCGCGATTCATCTTCGACGCGGGTTCGGGAATTCGCGATCTCGGCCAGGAGGTGATGGCGGGAACGCACCGCAAGCTGCACCTCTTCGTGACGCACACGCATTGGGATCATATCCAAGGCTTTCCGTTCTTCACTCCGGCCTATGTGCCGGGATTCGAGATCACCATTCACGGGGCGGAAGGGTTTGGCAAAGATCTGCGATCCGTCTTCCGCAGCCAGCTCGATCGGGATTTCTTCCCGGTGCAGATGGAAGATATGAATTCGAACCTGCAGTTCCGGCATCTGCATGAGAACCCAATGGTTTTCGGGGATGTGAAGGTTCACTGGGAATATTCACAGCATCCCGGAGCCACGGTGGGCTATAAGATCGACGTCGCTGGCTATAAGATCGCCTGGGTGCCAGACAACGAGTTCCTGCGTGGCTATACTGGGGCACCGGACGCGCTGGACCCCACGGACGCAATGTTCGAGCCTTACAGGAAGATGATCGCTTTCCTCTCGGACGTGGATTTGCTCATCCACGAGGCGCAATACACCAACGAGGAATACCCGAAGAAGGTCCGCTGGGGGCATAGCTCGGTATCGAATGTTTGTTTGCTCACCAAGCTCGCCGGAGTGAAGCGATGGATCGTGACGCATCACGACCCCATGCATGACGACGAGTTTCTGGAGACGAAGCTAAATATGACGCGGCAAATGCTCGCGGCGATCAATCACCCGATCCAGGTGTCCCACGGCTACGACGGGCTGACCGAATACTTGTAGCCGCTGGATTGGTGTTCTCCGCCCGCGTTTGGACTAGGGATGGCGGGTTTGACAGGGCATGTTATCTAACGCCCGCTCCAACGAAGCTTCTTCAAGTAGAGCCGCGTCGTCGTGATGGTAGCTCGAGCGAGGACAATGAAGTGAGACGCGGATGTGCTCTGCTGGCTTATTGGAGCGCGGCTGATTTCGTCTCGTGGAGTATTCCACGATAATTGCCAGCGCCACTGGTAGCATCGCGCTTGTGGCCTGCGATGTTCCTTACCGGAGGTAAGGAACGACAGGCCAGAGGCCTGTGCCCCCCTCACGGATTGTTTTGCGACGATTGTCCGGGGAGCGCAGACCTCCGGTCTTTGGCAGCGGACCTTCTATCCGGTGCATCGCACATGGGAGCTTTTCCATTCCTGCTTCCAATGGCTGAGCAGAAATCCGAGGGCATCAAAGAAAACGCCCTTCCGGCGGTCCGGAAGGGCGTTCGAATCTAACTCGCTAGCCGTGCTAGACTTACTTGGAGGTGCTGCCGCCAGCGCCCGAGGCTCCTGCTCCGCTGCCGGAGGTGCCAGCGCCGCTGGTCGAGCTTCCTGCGCCCGAGGTGCTGCTGCCGGTGCCGGAAGCGCCAGAGGTACCAAGGCTGCTGCCCGCGCCGCTCGTGCCGGAACCGGAAGCGCCGGTCGTGCCCGAGCCGTGAGCGCCACCGTGGCCGCCTGCGCTGCTCATCTTCATGAACTCATCGCGGCTGAGCTGGCCGTCACGGTTGGTGTCGAGCGTGGTGAACATCGTCTCAGGGCTGCCATGGGCGCCGCCGAGGCTGCTGCCAGATCCCGATCCCGTGCCGGCGCTGCCGAGGGAGCTGCCGCTTCCTGTCGTGCTGGAGCCTGAGCCAGATGCGCCGCTGCCCGAGAGACTCGAGCCAGAGGTGCCTGCGCCCGAGGCACCTGAAGCACCAGCGCCGGTGCTGCCAGCTCCAGAGGTGCTACCCGCGCCCGAAGCGCCGCCTGCGGACGAACCGCCAGCCGCTTGTGCGAATGCAGCGATTGGGAGCGAGAGGGCAACCGCAGCCGCTGCGATGGATTTTGAGAGGGCGAATGTTTTCATATGCTGACAATTCGGCGGAAGGGAGGTGCAAGCGGTTCAGGGGATGCGCGTATCCCGCGGTGGGGCAATTCCCCACCCAACCCCGAGCCACCTGAGCCTCTCCGCCCACCAAAATTGCCACAAACGCTTAGCGAGCGGCCTTTGACAGTTGCTGCGTCATCGACAATTGATTGCCCCGTGACACCAGAACCCAGCACCACACCCACTCAGCTCCGCGGCGTTGAACACGCCGGCGTAATCGACCTCCTGATCCACGATGAGAAGCAGGATGAGGTCGCCCTCGTAATGCTGGAGCCGCGGGCGTGGGACGGCTCGGAGCTGCGGCTTTTCCAGCTTCAGGAAAAGATCAATGCCTACCTGTCATTCATTCTCGACGGGGAGATGGCGGAAACCTACCCGACGCTCATGGGAAAGCCGCTGCGCCTGCAGCTGGACTGCGTGACTCCGCCCGATTCCGAGGCTTTGAGATTTCTAGGCGTAGTGCGCGATCAGATCGCTTTCCAAGGGATTACGCTCGAGGTGCGCGTGAGCGGCGAAGGTGGCTGCGGCGAAGGGTGCGGCTGCCACCCGGAAGCATGATTGGTGAATAGTCGATGGTGTTTGGTGGAAGGAGGCAGCCGTCCGCGTTCGGCGCGACCCACCGATTATTCCCACCATCTAACAATCACCAATCACGCAGCGCCTTTATCCCTTCCTTCATCGGCGTCGATGTAGGCGAAGAAGGTCTGGATGTCCGTGCGGTGTTCGAGGTCGTTCTCCCGTAGACGCCGCTGAAGCATGGGAGTGGCTTCGTCGTTCCAGCCCCGCTTGCGCATGAATTCGTTCCAGATCTCGATCTCCTCTTCACTCGGCTTCCGGCCTTGAGCGAAGGCCCAGTTCAGAATTTCCTCGTCGGTCCCGCCGGCTTTCACTCGCTCGACGAGCGCAGAATATTCGATCCAGAGGAAGCTCAGGCAGCGCGCATCGAAGCCTGAGCCAAGGTTCGGTTGGTAATCCGCGGGTAGTTCTCCGGTGGCGTGGAGCCGGATTTTGTCGACCATTCGCGCGAAGTAATGGATTCCGCCGACTTTTTCGTACGGGCTGCGCAGATTCGGAACGTTCATTGCTAGGTGATACCGCGCATGAGCCACTCCAGACAAGCGCCGTGACCGCTGAAGAATCCCATCCGCGCCGCGTGCCAACCCGACGTACGTCCCACAAGAGCAGCGGCTTGTGTTTTGTCGCGAGGCTGAAAGGATGGCCGTTTATCGGATGAAGACCATTCTCCTGATTGATGATGATGAGATGTGCCGGACCCCGGCCGCTGAACTGCTCCGCGCGGAGCAGTGGCATGTGCTCGAAGCGGAGGATGGCGAGCGCGGCATTGAAATGGCATTGCAGCACCGGCCGGACATTATCTTGTGCGATCTGCTCATGCCGCGGGGGAATGGCTTCCACGTCTGCCGCGCCGTGCGCGAGCATCTCGAGTTGCGGCATACCAAGATCATCGTCGTCACCGGGCGCGACTATCCGACAGACCGCAAGACGGCGGAGGAAGCCGGCGCGGACGAGTATCTGGTGAAGCCAATTGAGTTTGCCCGGCTTCAGGAGGCGTTGCAGCGCGTGCTGCCGCCGGAGCTACCGGGCTCGCAAGTGGGTGCGCCGCCAAGTCGTTCGTCAGTGGACCAATCCACCCGGATCAAATTTTGGGGTGTGCGCGGGTCCATCCCGACGCCGGGTCCTTCGACCGTTTTCTTCGGCGGCAATACTTCCTGCGTCGAGATTCGGTCGGACGGTGAGCTCATCCTCCTCGATGCGGGCTCAGGCATTCGCCCGGCGGGCCTGGCGATTGCGGAGGAATTCCGCGGCCAGCCGATCGAGATGACGCTGCTCGTCACCCACACGCACTGGGATCACATCCAAGGGTTTCCGTTTTTTCTCCCGGCTTACGATCCGAAGAACCGGCTGCGCATCTGCGGCTACGAAGGAGCAAGCGACGGGCTGCACTCGACGCTCGCGGGTCAGATGGAGAGCCCATACTTCCCAATCGCGCTCGATCAGATGCCGGGGAATATCATCATCGAAGAGCTGAAGGAGATGCACTTCTCCGTCGGGTCGATCCGGGCGGAGGCGTGCTTTGTGAATCATCCCGGCGTATGTGTCGGCTACCGGCTTTCGACAAGCGGCGGTGCGGTCGTCTACATGCCGGATAATGAGACCTTCAACCGCACGGGAGCTCCATCTTCAACAGGGAAGAATGGCACATTTCTGCCATGCACGCTGGAGAATCACCTCGTTGATTTCATCAAGGACGCCGAGGTGCTCATCGTGGATTCTCAATACAACGCGGCGGAATACCTGACGCACGTCGGCTGGGGCCACGGCTGTGTCGATGAAGTGGTGAAGCTCGCGATCGCCGGCAACGTGCGGCGCCTTTATCTCTTCCATCATGATCCGGCGCACGATGACCGCTTCATTTCCAGCATGCTCGTGCACGCCCGACAGATCGCAGCGGAAGCAGGCAGTTCCATCCATATCGAAGCGGCTCGGGAAGGGGAGCAGGTCGTGCTCGAGGCGCTCCCGACGCCGGTCCAAGGAGCCTCAGTTCCTTTACCTGGATGCCGTCCAAGTCTCTCGGCGGCACCCATCTCCGCCGCATCTGCAGAGTAGCCGCACCTTGACTCCCTCCGCGCCCTCCGGTAAGGGAGCGCGTTCCACTGAATGGCCACCCGACCACTTCCCGCGCCCGAGATCCTAGAACAGCAACTGGTTACCCTGATCGGCGAGCGGCTGTTGGAGCCTTCAGGGGAATTCAGCGCAGGTTCGAACCTCTACGACGCCGGCTTGGATTCCATGGCGATCATGCAGTTGCTCATCCTCATCGAGCAGGAATACGGGGTGGCCATTCCTGATAATGATCTCACCCGACATCAGCTCAGCTCGGTGCGGAATCTCGCGACTTTGATCCGCGACTGCCATGGGGGTGGTCTGTAGCGTCCGGCCAAGATGCGATCTTGCGATGTGCTCGTGGCCGGGGGCGGCAGCGCTGGTCTGGCGGCGGCGGTGGCCTCGGCCAGGCTGGGGGCTCGCACGCTGCTGGTCGAGCGTCATGGCTCACTCGGCGGAATGGCGCCGGCGGCGCTGGTGCATTCCATCTGCGGGCTCTACGAGCTGTCGACTGGTCCTGACCCGGTGATCGCCAACCGCGGCTTTGCTGAGGAGTTTTCCCAGCGGCTGCTCGGGGCGGGTGGAGCTGTCGGGCCGATCCGCATGGGACGCGTGGATGTGCTTCTTCAGCAACCCACGGCCTTTGCGCAACTCGCCGACGCGTATGCGCGGGAAACGCCGGGACTGGAAGTGCTCTTTCACACGGATTTGATCAGCCTCGATCAGGAAGGGAAAGCGGTGCTGTTTTCCCGCGGCCGCTCCGAGGCGGTCGAGGCGAAGTCGGTCGTGGATGCGACGGGCGACGGATGTGTCGCGGCCTTGTCTGGCGCGGCTTTCGAGATCGATCCGCCCGAGCGGCTGCAACGTCCAGCGTTCATCTTCAGCTTGCAGGGAGTGGAGGAAGGCGCAGCCGACGACGACCGACGCTTGAAGATCGCAGCCCGGATCGCCACCGCGGTCCGGGAAGAGCGCCTGCCGCCAGGCGCCCTCGGGGCAGCCTTGCGCGCGAGCGGCAGGGCAGGGGAGATCTACGTGACGATCGATCTCGCTGGGCCGACGCAATACGACCCGACCGACGCAGCCACGCTCAGCAGCCTGGAGCTGGAAGGTCGCGCGCTCGCGGGTGCGCTGGCCGCATTTCTTAAATCGGAAGCAGGTGGATTTCGCGCCAGCTTTATCTCGTCCTTGCCGGCGCAGGTGGGGATTCGGGAGAGCCGCAGGATTACCGGCCGTTACCGGATCGAAGCGGCTGATCTCGCGGAAAGCGCGAACTTTGAGGACGCCGTCGCCGTCGCTGCCTGGCCGATCGAACTGCGCGAAACAAACCGCGGCGCGCGTTTGCGTTACCCGCATCAAGGCCGGCCCTGCGATATTCCGCTGCGCGCCCTGCGTTTCCGGGATCTGGATCACTATTTCGTCGCAGGCCGATGCATCTCCTGCAGCCATGAGGCCCAGGCGTCCATTCGGGTGATCGGCACATGCCTGGCCACTGGTGAGGCGGCAGGCTTCGCCGCAGCGCTTCAGGCGCTGAATGGGGGCTGCGATGCAGCGGAGATCCGCGCAGCCCGGGAGCGGGTCCAGCGATGAATCTCGTCGAAAATCTCATCGCCGGGGCAGATCTGAACGCGCCGGCGCTGATCAGCTGCCGCGAGACGATCTCCTACGGCGAACTCTTCCAGCGAGTCGACAAAGCCGCGGGAGAGATCGCCCGGACACCTGCTGCCCGAGTCGGCCTCGATTGCCCGAACAGCATCGAACACGTGGTGCTCGCCCTCGCCATCGTCCGCGCCGGGAAGTGCCTGGTGCCCCTGGCGGCAGAACTCGCCGCACCCGAGCGTGCGCGGCTGATTCGGGACACGCGCCTTGGCGCGATCGTGAATGCCACTGGCACGATCAAGGAACTGGAGCTGGAGCCGGTCGGGGATTTCCCCGAGGAAGAACTCGCCGCGCTCAATCCCGCTTTTATCCGGTTCAGCTCCGGCACGACGGGGAGCAGCAAAGGCGTCGTGCTTTCTCATGAGCGGCTGCTCGAGCGCATCACCGCGGCCAACCGTGGTCTGCGAATCTCTCCGAGCGATCGCGTCCTTTGGCTGTTGCCGATGGCGCACCATTTCGCCGTGTCCATCTTGCTTTATCTGCTGCACGGCGCGACGACGATCATCGCCACATCTCTGCTCGCCGAGGATTTGCTGACCAGTGCGCGGGAACATGGAGCGACGGTGGTTTATGGCTCGCCGCTGCATCACGCGCTGCTTGCCGCGGAAGCATCCGATCGCGCGTGGCCCACTCTCCGCCTTGCCGTTTCGACAGCCGCCGCGCTGCCCGTGCATACGGCCGAGGCATTCGATCGGCGCTTCGGGGTGGCGCTCTCGCAAGGCCTTGGGATTATCGAAGTAGGGCTGCCACTGCTGAATCTTCAAGCCGCCCGAAGTAAGCCGAAGTCTGTCGGTCGTCCGCTTCCGGACTTTCAGTTCAAGCTCGGCGCGGACGGTGAACTTTTCCTGCGCGGTCCGGGGCTGCTCGATGCCTATCTCTCGCCATGGCAGCCTTCGCATCGGCTTCTGGAAAATGGGTGGTTTCGCACCGGCGATCTGGCGCGGATGGATGAAGACGGTGACCTCCACCTGCTTGGGCGCGCATCGTCAGTGATCAATGTCGCAGGGCTGAAATGCTTTCCTGAAGAGGTCGAGGCGGTTCTTGGACAGCTGCCGGAAGTTCGCGCGGTGCGCGTCTTCGGAGAAGCACATGCGCGCGTCGGCTCGGTGCCGATTGCGGAGATCGTCCCGAGTGATCCAATCGCGCCACCTGCAGTGGTGGCGCTGGCGAAGCACTGCCGCCAGGCGCTGGCCCGCTACAAAGTACCGGTGGAGTTCCGCTTCGTCGACAAACTGCCGCTCACCGCGAGCGGAAAAGTCCGCAGAGCCGTGGTCGCTCCGGCTGCCGAGCAGTCCTAAGCTCCAGCACTGGTTGGTGGATGCGCGATCACGATTGTCAGCTTCCGAAGTTCGGTGCGGCTCGTATCCCTCTGAGCGGAGTGCCCTTCTTCCGCCAACAGCGCCTCTCAATCATCAACTCGCAAACTCTC
>DASVRY010000178.1:0-7677 GCA_036388395.1 Chthoniobacteraceae bacterium | reverse complement strand
TGATCTGCATTCATGCTGGCGCCGGCAAGGAGTCACACGCGATTGAACGTCACCGTTGAAGCGCTGCTGTCTGACCCGGAAAAGGGGCATAGTCCACAAGTGTGGTGGCGTTGATCAGCGACGTCGTGAAGTCGAGACCTGACGCAGTGAGGGTAAGTTTGATCGAGAAGTCATAGGTGCCACTGGTGAATCCGGATACTGGTGGAAGAACTCTTGTGGTGCCGGTGATCCCGTCTGTTCCTGTCGTGGTGGCGCTCCAGGAGGACTGCGCGGCAGCGATGACGGATGTTCCTTCAGCATCTTGCCGAGGGTAGGCCCAACAAGCTGGAGGGTGGCACCGCGCTCTACGCGATGACTCTTACGTGGGAGTAAAGATAGGTATTCATCGCGCCCTGGCCCTTGACCTCGATCACGCCGCGGCTTTCAAAAGAATGTGCGTGTTCGAGCAAGCAGTAGGTCGATTCGGCCAGATGAATGCGTTCGGGCAGCCCGTGCGATTCCATCCGGCTGGCGATTTTGACCGCATCGCCCCAGAGATCGTAGCTGAATTTGTGTTTGCCGATGACGCCGGCCACCACTGGTCCGGAGCTCAGACCGATGCGGATGTCGAGTTCGGAATCCTTAGTTGCACGGGCAGCGTAGCCTTTTCGGCATTAGTTCATCCGCCTTGCTTAAGGGAGACACCAGCCGCACGGTCTGCCGGCTGCCGACTCTAGAATCCCCCACCCTATGACTATTGCGAGACGCTTGATGATCCTGCTGGCTGTCCCGCTGCTCATTCTTACCGGCATCGGGATCATCACCCGCCAGGAAATGGCCAAGGTCGAAGAACGCACCCGGTTCGTGGCGGAATCGCGGGTGGTGGCGTTGGCGAGGTTGGGAGAGATCTCGCGGGGCTTCTCCGAGTTGCGGGTCCATGTGCGGAGTTTTTTGCTCGCTGCTGACCCGGCGGGGCAGGCCGCTGCGCGGAAAGTCTTTGAGCAAGAGCGCGCCGAACTTTCCAGGCTCGTCGATGAGTATGCCGACAACCGGAGCACGAGCGAGCAAGGCCGGCGTATGCTAGACGACTTCCGCACGACGAGTCGGGAGTGGATCGGCTGGGCCGAACAGGCGATGTCGCTGGCAGAGACCGGTGACAAAGACGCGGCGACGGCGCTGCTGTCTGGATCAATGAGCGAGAGCGCCGTTAAGGCAAGTGCGGATGCCAAAGTCTGGATCCGGTATAATGAGGAAATCGCGGCCAAGGCGGGCCAGGATGCGTTGGCGGCCATCGGGAGTTCGCGTCGAAATATCCTGATTGCGGTGGGTTGCGCCGTCGGTCTCTCGGGAGCGCTGGGCCTCCTCACATTCCGCCGCATTGTTTACCCGATCCGTGGGCTCGAAAACGCCGTGAAATCCATTGCAGCTGGCGACTACTCGCAGGCGGTTCCTTTTACGAACGCAGCTGATGAAACGGGCGAACTCGCGCGTTCGATCGACATCCTCAAAGAAGGGGCCGCAGCGAGGGACCAGCAACGGTGGATCAAGACCAGCGTCGGCAAGATCACCGGCGCGTTGCAGGGCGCGACCTCGCTTCCGGAATTCGGACAGCGATTCATTTCGGGGCTGGTGCCGGTGCTCGGCGGGGGGATCGCCGGTTTTTACCTATGCGAGCACAACCCTGAGCGTCTCCAGCGAATCGCAGGCTACGGGCTCGCGGACGGAGCCACGGCCGATTCCTTCCGTCCGGGTGAGGGACTGATCGGCCAGTGCGCGAGCGAACGCATGCCCGTCACACTGACGACTCTTCCTCCCGGCTACCTCACAATCACGTCGGGCCTCGGCACGGCGGCGCCCGTCCAGGCGGTTGCATGGCCGGTCGTGTCCCGCGGCACTTTGCTCGGCGTGCTCGAAGTCGCCTCGTTCCGCGCATTTCGGCCTATCGAAGAGGCGTTGATGGAGGAACTGCTGCCCGTGGTGGGGATGAGTATGGAGATCCTCGCACGCAATTTGAGAACGCGGGAACTGCTCGACCAGACGCAGGAACAGGCCCGTGAACTCGAGAAGCAGACTCAGGCGCTCACCCAGACGCAGAACGAACTCTTAGCGCAAAAAGATGCGTTGATCGTGCAACAGCAGGAGTTGGAAGCCGCGAAGGAGAAGGCGGAGGAGGCCACAAGGGCCAAGTCGGATTTTCTCGCGAACATGAGTCATGAGATCCGCACGCCGATGAACGCGATCATCGGTCTCTCGCACCTCGCGCTGAAAACGCCGCTCAACCCCAAGCAGCGCGACTATGTGGGCAAGGTTCATAATGCCGGGACGTCGCTGCTGGGCATCATCAATGACATTCTCGATTTCTCGAAGATCGAGGCGGGCAAGCTGGAGATCGAGGCGATCGGCTTCCGGCTCGATGACGTCATCAGCTCGGTGACGACGCTCACCGCGCAGAAGGCGCATGACAAAGGATTGGAGTTCCTCGCTCACCTTTCCCCGGCGATTCCCGAACATCTGCTCGGCGACCCGCTCCGGCTCGGCCAGATCCTGACGAACTTCGTCAACAACGCCGTCAAGTTCACGGACCGCGGCGAGATCCGATTGGACATCGACCTGCTCGAACGCACGGGCGAGAAAGTGCAGCTCAAGTTTTCCGTACGCGACACCGGCATCGGCATGACGGCGGAGCAATCAGCGAAGCTCTTCCAGCCATTTGTCCAGGCCGACACTTCCACGACTCGCAAACATGGCGGCACTGGCTTGGGGCTGACGATCTGTCGGCGATTGGTGGACCTGATGGGTGGGCGCGTGTGGCTTGAAAGCGAGCCCGGAGTGGGCACCACCTTTTACTGCACGGTCTGGCTCGGCGTGGGCACCGGCACGGGTGTGGGCAAGGTCGTGCCTGCGCGGCTTTCGCGGCTGCGTGTCCTGGTCGTCGATGACAATGCCGCTGCCCGAGAAATCCTCGCGGAGCCGCTCGGTTCCATCGCGAACCACGTGACCACGGTAGCCTCCGGACCCGACGCCATTGCGGCCATCAAAGCGCAGGATCCTGCCGAACCGTTCGATATCGTCTTTATGGATTGGCGGATGCCCGGCATGGATGGATTGCAAGCGAGCCGCCTCATCAAAAGCGACGAAACACTCGCGAAACAGCCGGCGATCGTGCTCGTCACAGCCTTTGGACGCGAAGAAGTCCGCGAGGAAGCAGAGCGGCTCGAGCTTGATGGATTCCTCATCAAGCCGGTGACCAAGTCGATGGTTGTGGACACGTTGGTGAACGTCTTTGCGGAGCTCGGCGACGGCGCCGCTGCAGCGGAGGCGGTGACCGGCGAGATGGAATGGCGTCTGCGCGGCGCTCACATCCTTCTGACCGAGGACAACGACATCAACCAGCAGATCGCCGTGGAATTGCTCGAAAGTGCGGGCGCAAAGGTGCAGGTGGCCAACAACGGAAGGGAAGCCGTGGAGAAGCTCTTCGCCGGACCACAACCCCCGCTTTTTGATCTCGTGCTGATGGATCTTCAGATGCCGGTGATGGACGGTCACCAGGCCACGGTGAAGATCCGCTCGGACGCACGCTTCGCCACGCTGCCCATCATCGCGATGACGGCGCATGCCACGATCGAAGAGAAGCAGCGGTGCCTCGCGACCGGCATGAACGATCACATCTCCAAGCCGATCGATCCGGCCACGATGTTCGAGATCATCGGTCGGTATATTCGTCCTTCGACTGCGGATCGGACAATTATCGGACCCGCCGCGTCGCCTCCGCCGGCCGAAGACCTGTCGAAGGTGGCAGGCCTCGACTTCGCGGATGGATTGCGTCGCGTCGCGGGCAATCGGAAGCTGTACCTAAAACTTCTTCGGCAGTTCGCCAATGAGCGGGCCGACGCCCCGGTGCAACTCGCCGAGCAGCTCAAAGCCGGTGATCTTTCGACGGCCGAACGGACCGTCCACAACGTCCGCGGCATCGCCGCCAATCTCTCCCTCACGGAAGTTCAGGCATCCGCGGGTGCCTTGGAGAAAGCCATCCACGAGCGCGCGGACGCCGCTCGTCTCGAAGATCTCCGCCTGGAATTCTCCGATGTTCTCTTTGACCTGCTCGCCCGCCTTCGTCCCGCGCTCGGCGCGGACCCGGCGGCGGTGTCCCCTGCCCTGGTGGCTCCGATGGATCTGGAGCGGGCACAGCCCATCGTCGCCGACATCCTGAAGCAACTCGCAGACTTCGACACCGCCGCCGGGGAAACCTTGGAAACTCACCGTGCCATGCTTGCCTCGCTGTTCGCGGATGGGGATTTCGCGCGCTTCGAAAAGCACGTCCAGGATTACGCCTTCACCGAGGCACAAGCGCTCCTCCAACAAGCGGCCACCACCCACGGCATTTCGGTGTAAGCACACGCGTCCTCCTCCCATGAAACAGATCTCCGAATCCCGCATCCTCCTCGTGGACGATGCGAAGGCGAACATCGACATCCTCGTCGCGGGTCTGAAAAGCGAGTACAAGCTCAGCGTTGCACTCGATGGTCAAATGGCGCTGCAGATCGCGGAGCGCACCCCGCCTGATCTCGTGCTGCTCGACATCATGATGCCAGGACTCAATGGCTACGAAGTCTGCCGTCAGTTTCGCGAGATGCCCGCGATGGCCGAGGTGCCCGTGATTTTCCTCTCCTCCCTCGACGAGGCGCAAAACAAGGCGGAAGGCTTCGAGGCTGGCGCAAATGATTACGTGACCAAGCCCTTCGACATGCTCGAAGTGCGGGCTCGGGTGCGCTCTCTGCTCAAGGCCAAAGCTTACAGCGACGCGGTGAAGGAGCTAATGGCCGCGGAGCTGCGGGTCGCCCGCGACATTCAGATGGGCATGCTGCCGCACGATTTCTCGGCAGTGGAAAAAACGTATCGCGTGAGCTTCGGGGCAGTGCTGGAGCCGGCCCGCGAAGTGGGCGGCGATCTTTACGGTGTGTGCGCCGCGGGACCGGAGCGGCTTATGATTTTTCTCGGTGATGTCTCGGGCAAAGGCATTCCCGCTTCGCTCTTCATGGTGCGCGCGGTGAGCCTTGCGAAACTGCTGGCCCGCGATATCGCCGAGCCCGAGCTGATCCTCGCGCGGCTCAACGACGAGCTCTCCGAGGATAACCCGTCCAGCATGTTTGTGACCTTCTTCTGTGCGGTCTTCGAGCCGGCGACACGGCGCCTCACTCTGGGCAATGCGGGACATTGCCATCCCCTGCTCATTCCCGCAGACGGGCCGCCGCGCCTGATCCGCGACCGGCTTGGAACGGCGCTCGGGTTCGAGAGCGGCCTGAAATTTGACCGTCTGGAGCTCACACTCGCCGAAGGCGACGCGCTGGTCCTTTACACCGACGGCGTGACGGAGGCATTCAACCCGGAAGGTGAGCTCTACGGCGACCACCGCCTGCTCGCCGAGGCAGGCGACTTCACCCGGCAGAGCGCGGAAGCGATCAGCGCTGGCCTGCTTGCAAAGGTGCGCGTTTTCGCAGGCACCGCGCCGCAGTCCGATGACATCGCGATCCTTACATTCAAAGTGAACGACGCGATCGCAACGGGAGTGGGCACATGATGATGGAGTTGCACGCCACACCCCAGGAGGTGATGCGTGGCGTGGAGGCGCTGCAGGAGTTCGCGAGGGCTGCAGGTGTGCCGGAGAAGGTGATCTTCAGTCTTGCGCTCGCGCTCGAGGAGTGCGCCAGCAACGTCGTCAATCACGCCTATCAGTGCGACGCGGAGCAGACGCTTCATGTGACCCTGCAGCACCTCGGCCACAGCTTCGTCATTGAGCTGCGTGATCGTGGTCCAGCCTTCGATCCGCTGCAGACTGCCGCCCCGAATTTCGAAGCAGATCTCGAAGAACGCGAGATCGGCGGCCTCGGCATCGCTTTGGCACGCCATTACCTCGACGACCTGCACTACTCGCGTGTCCACGACGAGAACGTCCTGCGCCTGACGAAGCTCCTGCCGTCCGCCTGAACTCTCACGCCCATGCGCCCCTTGCCTCTCCAACAAAACCCACCTAACCAACGCCACCGACCATGCCTCTAGACATCAACATCACACGCAAAACTGACAGCCCCCACCACACCACCTTAAACGTAGACCTTGGCGGCAGCCTGGACACTGCCACGGCCCCGGAACTCGAAAAGCAGCTCAACGCGACGCTCGTCGACGAGGTGAAGGACCTCATCTTCAACCTCGCGAATCTGACGTTCATCAGCAGCGCGGGGCTTCGTGTTTTCGCTGCGACTCGCAAGCTTCTCAAACAACGCGGAGAGCAGGTGTCCTTCGTCAACTTGCAGCCGCAGGTCAAAGAGGTGTTTGAAATCGTAAAAGCACTTCCAGGCGTTTCGGTGTTCGCGAACGTTGCCGAATTCGACACCTACCTTGCCGCGCGACAGCGGAAGATCGTAGAGGGCGAGTAGCCCACCCCCCCTCCTGCTTCCGGAAGTCTCCCCCGCCCTTCGCGGCTTCCTATTGCTAGGCTCCACGAGGTTGGAATAAGCTGCCGCGAACTTCGGCTGGGTTTCGGTGATGATAACGCCTGAACGCTCTTGAAAAATAAAGCGGGTCGACATAGCCCACCCGCGCCGCGACTTCTTTTACACTTAGGCTAGTGCGTTCCAAGAGATCGCGAGCACGGTGGAGGCGGAGACTCGCGAGATACGCGGCGGGTGACGTTTGCAAGTGTCTTTGAAAGAGGCGGCGGAGGGTGGATTCAGAAATGCCGGCCTGAACCGCGATCTCCCCCATCGACAGCTCTGCGTCTTCCTGCCGAGCTTCGATGAGCCGCAGAGCTTGCGTGAATTCCTTAGAGGGGGCGTTAGGCCACTCCCGGTCGCGTTCCGCGGTGTTGAGACTCCCCAAAAAGCTCACTATCCTCGCCCTCAAAAGTGGCTCACGCAACGGATGACTGATCGCGTGACTCCAGCGCCTTATCTCGCGGAACGCCTGCTCAGGATCGGTCTCGTTGCTGCAGGTCACTATGCGCAGCCACGGGCCCGCGGCAAAAATCCTGGAACGCCGGTTGATTGCCCACATCCAACGAAAAACAGGAGTAGATGGCCCCGGAACCCGCGATCTGCGCGCGATTTCCAAAGTGTGCATTGATCCAGACAATACCCCCTGGCGAGAGATCAGCGAACTGGTCTCCTACATGAAGGCGAAAGCTACCCTTTTCCACGAGCAAGAACTCCAACAGAGTGCGTGGGGTAGTTAGGAGAACATTGCGGATACCGGTTTCCGCGTGGACTACCGGGATGTCCTCTAGATCGTGAACCCAGAGGATCAGATCGCTCAACGTGATGACCGGTTTGTCCATGTGAACGGCTGTTTATTCCATTCTTGGGATATTTACAAACCTCGGGACTGACTGATTATCGCGCCTAGAGGTCCGACTCTTCGGACCTTGCACGTGCAACATATGAAACCTACTCGTCTGCTCCCCCTGACAATTCTGCTTTCCCTATGCACCGCGTCCTGGGGCGCGGATCTTCGGCAACTCCCCTATCCGCCGAGCAACGTCCTTGCAGGGTTGGAATGGACCAGCGAGCCACATGTTTACCCGGGAATCGTATCCGACATGCACTGGCAGACTTGGGCAGCCGACGACTCGATTTATTGCATAGATGGAGATGGTGCCTTCTTTGGCGGAGGAGAAACATTCATCAACCTCGCTCGGATCACCGG
>DASVRY010000177.1:0-2379 GCA_036388395.1 Chthoniobacteraceae bacterium | reverse complement strand
AAGGAGACAAATTCGATGTGGATCTGACGCTCGGAAGCGCCAATGCCGAGGAGTTTGACGCACTGATGATCCCCGGCGGGTTGATTAATCCCGACACGCTCCGCTCCACACCCGAAGCGCTGGAATTCACCCGCGCCTTCTTCAACGCAGGAAAACCGGTCGCGGCAATCTGCCACGCGCCGTGGGTGCTCATAGATGCGGGCGTGGTGCGCGGGCGGAAGCTCACCTCCTGGCCAGCCATTCAGAGCGACTTGAAAAACGCCGGCGGCAACTGGGTCGATGAAGAGGTCGTCTGCGACGCAGGTCTGGTGACCAGCCGCAAACCCGATGACCTCGCCGCCTTCAACGACAAGATGATCGAAGAGTTCGCCGAAGGCATTCACGCCCGCCAGAGCGAGCTCGCCCAGAGCCCGAGCTAAGGCCGAAAGCCGGCGATCTGTTCACTCCAATTCCGGATCAGAGCAGATAGGGAGCTAGTTGCTCGCCTAGGGTCCCAAAGAAAGATTTTGCCGTGGGGAGCAACGCTACAGCGCCGCCTGAAAGCTCGTGGGGGCTGGAGCTTCAGGAAAGAGCCGTCACACTTTCCACACCGGCGGTGTTCTGCTGCTCAAACTCTTTGCACCAGCCTTTGATCTCCGCGTCGTTGAAGATTTTGCCGATGACGCGGCGGAGGAGGCCTTTGAGGTTTGCGTTATCTACTTCCTGAAGCGTGCGGATGGCCTGCTCTTTGTAACGCTCGAGCAGGTCCTGGCAGCGGGTGTCGGCGCCGAGATCGGTGTAGAGCTGCTCGATTTCGGCGGGTGACGATTCTGCGAGGCGGCGCCAGTGGGCTTCCAGCTTGAGTTGATGCGGTGCGCGCGTTGCGGCGAGCGTTTTGTCGCTGCTCGCAGCCTCGCTGGATGCGCGTTCGTAGGCGAGGGCGAGGAGCAGGCTCGGGCGAAGACCCGCGATATCGTTGGTCTCGCCAGAGGCGCCGAGATCGCTGAGATCGTCGCGAATCTGATAGGCGATGCCGAGGGCCTCGCTGTAGGCGGTGAGGGTCTCGTCCACCTCGTCGAGCTGGCCCGCGTAAATTGCGCCGAGCTTCAGCGCAACAGAGAACGCGGGGGCGGTTTTCTGTCGGAAGATCTCGATGACTCCGAGGGTGCTCAATGGCGCCGGATGGCGTGCCCAGCAGAGTTCCGCGCCCTGGCCGCGGCAGAGTTCGCGTTGACCTTCCGCAGCGACGCGGAGCATGGCGGCTTTCTCCGCTGCGCCGGCAGAGCAGGAGGCGAGCAGGCGGTAGCCCTCGCCGATGAGCAGATCGCCGACATTTAGCGCGACGCCGATTCCATGCTCCTCGTGCAGGGTTTTCTCGCCGTAACGCTGCGCGTCGCCGTCTTCGATGTCGTCGTGGATGAGCGATGCTTTGTGGAAGCACTCCACGGCGACGGCGACTTTGCGGATGTCGTCGGGGAGCGGCGCACCCGGTGTGGTGCGGAGCGCCTGATAGGCGGCCACGGTGAGGAAAGGCCGCCAGCGCTTTCCGGCGCGGCCGAGCCACTCGCGCGCGATCTTCTCGGTCTCGCCCTGCGCCGCGCCCATGATCGTGTCGAGGTTCAGCCCGGTGAACCAGAAATCCACCTCGTCCCGAAGCTGGCTGAGATCCAGCCGGCGCGTCTGGTCGTCGCTCGTGAGATGGATGTAATCCCAGATCCAGTCGAGGTCGACCGTCGTGTCGATGCAGTCGTCCTGGAGCAGCGGCACCGCGACTCCGGGAATCGCTGCGGCCTCCATGTAAGGAAACGCTCGCTCGAGCACGCTAATACAAGAGACGCCGACGATTGCCTCGATCTTGCCGGTCTGAATAAGCGACATGACGATCGCAGAACCCTCCGCGACGAGGACGGCATAGCCGAGACGCTCCGCCTCGGCCTGCAGATCCTGGATCGAGCAAAGGCCGCACTGTTTGCAGAGCAGACCGAACTCATCGAAAGGCGCGGGGCACTTGCTCTCGACGCGCAGACATTTTGGCAGAAGAAGCAGCCGCCTTTCAAAAGGCACCCCCGCAAGCTGCTCACGCCACATCTCGTTGTTCAGCAACACGCCGACGTAGTCGCGATAGATTGGATCGAGCCCGAGCTGCTTCATGAGCCGATCGGCGTGGACTTTCAGCTCCTCGGCAGGCTGCGGCGGCACCGGCTGATGCTCAGCCACATAAGCGCGGCACTGGTCGAGAATGAAGGCTCGCTGAACGGGCGTCTGGGGGATGTTCTTCTTGGGCTGGCGAAAGCGCTGAGTCGGCACCGGGCGCGGCAGCGTCACGGAAAGGGCGGGAACGTCAGACCGAAGAGAGGCTGTCTGCATGGGCGGGAGTATTCTTCGCAAGGACGGAAGTCG
>DASVRY010000176.1:0-2399 GCA_036388395.1 Chthoniobacteraceae bacterium | reverse complement strand
CGCCACCGATCCCGGCGAAAGCCGCGGAGTTGGCGAACGACATCGAGAAGCTCGGCCCCACTTTCATCAAACTCGGTCAGCTCCTCTCCACCCGCGCGGACTTCGTCCCGCAGAGCTATATGGAGGCACTGTCCCGGCTGCAGGACGACGTGGGACCGTTCCCCTTTGAGGAGGTGGAGGCAATCGTCAGCGTAGAGCTTGGCGCCCGTGTCTCCCGCGCGTTCTCCGAGTTTCAGCGCGAGCCAGTGGCCGCAGCGTCCCTCGGGCAGGTGCACCGCGCCCGGCTGCGTGATGGTCGCGAGGTCGCGGTGAAGATTCAGCGCCCGGGCATCCGCGAGACAGTCGCTGATGACCTCGACGCGATGCAGGAGCTGGCGGAATTTTTCGACCACCACACAGCAGTAGGAAGGAAATACGACTTCACCATGATTGTGGAGGAGCTGAGAAAGTCGCTCCTTCGTGAACTGGACTATAGGCTGGAGGCGGCAAATCTCCGCGGCTTTCGCGAACGGCTGAAGGCGTTCCACAAAATCATCATTCCAGAGCCCATCGACGACTTCTGCACAGGTCGACTGCTCACGATGGAATATCTGCCTGGTCAGAAGGTGACGAAGCTAAGTCCCCTCACCCGCACAGAACTGGACACGAGCGAATTGGCCGAAGAAGTATTCCGAGCCTATCTCCAGCAGATCCTCGTGGACGGCGCCTTCCACGCTGATCCTCATCCGGGCAATGTCTTCATCACCGATGATCACCGGATAGGCCTGATCGATTTAGGCATGGTCGCGCGGATCGGACCGCGAATGCAGGAGCAACTTCTGAAGCTCCTCCTGGCGATCAGCGAAGGGCGAAGCGATGACGCGGCGGAGGTTGCCATCCTCATGGGCGAACCACGCGAAGAGTTCGACGAGCTGCAATTCCGCCGGAGGATCACGGACGTCGTCGGTCGGCAGCAGGACGCCACAGTTGCTCGAATGCAAGTCGGCAAGGTGGTGCTCGAGGTTAATCAAATCTCCGCCGAAACGGGCATGCGTGTCCCATCAGAGCTGACCATGCTCGGGAAGACATTGCTCAATCTAGACATCGTCGGGCGCACCTTGGATCCCGACTTTGACCCGAACGAAGCGATCCGCCGCAATGCTTCCGATCTGATGCAAAAGCGCATCAAGCGCGATCTTTCACCAAACAACCTTCTCTCCGCGCTGATCGAGGCCAAGGAACTCATCGAGCACCTGCCGGCGCGCCTGAACCGTTTCTTCGACCTCGTTTCGAGCAATAAGTTGCGGGTGAAGGTAGACACTATCGACGAAACCTCGCTGATCGCGGGGATGCAGAAGATCGCCAACCGCATTACACTGGGGCTGATCCTCGCCGCCTTGATTATTGGCGCAGCCCTCCTTATGCGCGTTGAAACAACGTTCCGCATCCTCGGCTACCCCGGCTTTGCCATCTCCTTTTTTCTCGCCGCGAGCTTCGGGGCGGCGCTTCTCGTCTATCAGATCGTCTTCAAGGATCGGCCGGAGAAGAAATAAAGAGCGCCCTTCGCAAACATAATCTGTGAAGGGCGCTGGTAACGATTCTTAACTAACTCCCCTCGGGGCAGCTAGAGCTTCTCGATCATCTCTCGGACTTCTTCCTTGGTCCGGCCAAGCCGCTGCTGCACCCTTCCGAGCATCTCCTCTTCCTTGCCTTCCGCGAAGGTCAAGTCGTCATCGGTCAGGTCGCCATACTGCTGCTTGAGCTTACCTTTGAGCTCGTTCCAATTGCCTTTAAGGTTTAGTGTAGTCATACTCTGAATTCGGCCAGCCAAAGCAGTCTGGCCGCTTTTGTCGGGTTAACCCTACCAGACATTCTCGTCCCGCGGCACTCCCACTAACGATCCCGGACGTGGCAGCCGGCAGGCAGAGCCCGCTTTGGTAAACCGGCTTATAGAGCATTACCGATTGCAAGCTAGTGCAACCGAGAGAGCTCCGCTCTCGAAGGCGGCGGCTTGCGGCTTGTGCACGACATCGTTAAAGGAGGTGCGTGGATACCAACGACCGACACTCTTCGCCTCCAGCTTCCGTGTTTTGGATCCTCTGGTTGAGCTTCGCTGGGGGCATCTTCGTCATCTACCACTTCATCGCGCCGAAAGCGTCGGTGATCCTACCACGGCCAGACGAGCTGCCGTGGGTGCTCGGCGCGGTGCCGTTCCTCTTCAGCGCCATCATCCGTTGGGTGCTCCTTCCAAGAGCACAGGATGCCAGCAAAGCGCTGCCGCTCTTCATCATCGGCATTGCCATGGCCGAGGCTACCATGATGCTCGGCCTCTTCCTTTTCCGCTCGCACCACCGCGACCTTTTTATCCTGAGCGTCTTCGGCGTTCTGCAGTTCATCCCGCTGTTTGCCCGCCGGTTCTA
>DASVRY010000175.1:0-6378 GCA_036388395.1 Chthoniobacteraceae bacterium | reverse complement strand
GCAGATCGAGACGCTGCCAGCTTCCGCGCCGGAGGCTTCGGAGGAGCTGCCCATGGACGCGGCTGCCAATCAGGTGCCGCTGGTTCGGTAGCTCGAGGGCTTTCTCCAGCATTGTCCGTTTGCGGTGCAGGCTGGAGGCGCGACGTTGCTCGCGACGCGGCGGGTTCTTCGACTTCGCAGGATGACGGAGTCTAAACTCGGGCGCCAGAGCGCCTCCCACCCAGGGAGAAGCCCGCTCCGGCATTGCCGAAGCGGGCTTGTTTTCCCCACCCTTCGCGAATCCCCTTACGCGTTCCCTGCCTTGTTAACCCCTCATCGATTGTGTCACCGGTCGTTCCCCCGAGCGCCCGGCGACGCGACGAAGGTGGCCCCATCCGAGGCTGCGCTCAACCGGTGTATTGTTACATTCACGTGGCGAACTCTCCCTCGAGAGCCTAGGGCATCGAGAAAACGGCCTCGCTTTGCGCGGTGTGCTTCCTAGCTTCTCCTCGTGCTCGAAAGCAGCGTCCCACTCACTCCCCCACCGCGGCCCAGCTCGTTCCGCGAATACATCTTTCATCATCGGCTGCAGGTCGGGCTCGCCGCCGTGGCTCTGGCCGGCTTCATCGTCCATCCGCGGAACATCTTTGGCGCGTGGGCGATTCCTGGCCACATCGCCTGCGTGCTGCTCGTGCTAGGCGGGCTCGGGCTACGCGCGTGGGCCGGTGGAAGTGCGGGGCGGCACACGCGAAAAGCGACGATGGAAGCGCCGCAACTCGCCACGGGCGGGCCTTTCGCCTATGTGCGGAACCCTATCTACCTCGCGAGCATCATCCTTGGTCTCGGCATGGTTGGCCTGCTCGGCGATCCGTGGATGTTCGCGCTCTACGTGGCAGTTTTTGTCTTTCTCTACACCGCGATCGTTCCCGCGGAGGAGCAGTTTTTGCGGCGGGAATTTGGTGAACAATACACCCGCTACTGCGCCCACGTGCCGCGCCTTTTGCCACGCTTCCGCCGCTGGTCCGGAGCACAAGCGGCGGAGTTCCACCGCGATGTGGTGCTCGGTGAAGTGCGACTCGGGTTTGTACTCGTCGGGATTTATGTGTTCCTGCGCGGGTGCGCGTGGCTGCGCGGCTGGTAGGCGTTCCTCGGTGCGGTTACGCGGTAATGCCGATGGCAGCGCCCATGACGCGGCCGATGGCGTTGCGCACTTCCACCATCGTCGCCGGTTTCGGCAGGAGAAAATCGATAAACTCCGATTCGATCTCCTCGCCTTCTTCGAATTCGCCGAAGCCAGTCAGCATCACCACTTTCACCTCGGGCCGCCGGACCTTCACCGCAGCGGCTAGTTGATCGCCATTCATTTCCGGCATGGCTTTATCGGTAATCACGAGGTCGAACTCGCCCGCCTCGAACTTCTCCAGTGCCTCGCGGCCATTCGTCGCCACTTCCACGGTGTGCCAATCGCGCGTGAGCGACTCCGCAAGCACCTCGCAGAGCACCGGTTGATCGTCCACCACGAGGATCCGCAGCGGCTTGGGGGCCGCCACATCCGGAGTGTCCACGGCCTGCTCGCCGCTGGTATCGATCGGGAAGGTGAATTGAAAGGTCGTTCCGCGGCCCGGTTTGCTTTCGATTTCGACCTCGCCGCGATGCCGCTGGACGGTGCCGTAGACCATCGCCAGACCAAGACCGGAGCCCCGCGCGCCTTTTGTCGTGAAGAAGGGCTCGAGACAGCGGCGCCGCACCTCCTCCGTCATACCGACGCCGGTATCGGTCACCTCCAGCACGACCGAGTCTATGCCTTCGTAAGTGCGCAAGGTGATCGTTCCGCCCTGCGGCATCGCGTCGACGGCGTTGAAGATCAGGTTCGTCAGCATCTCGCGCAGCTCCGCCGCTTGACCGGAAATCGGCGGAGTGGCCATGCATTCCGTGTGGATCTCGATGGGCAGGCCGCGCGCGTGGGACTCCGCCTCCCACCGCGGCCGGGTAAAAGCGACGGATTGCTCCGCGAGCTGACTAAGTGACACTGGCACCTGCGCGCCCCCTTCGTCTGAAGGTCGATGGAACTCGCGCAGACGGCTGACCGTCCCGGCAGCATCGAGCGCGGCAGTGATGATCGTCTGCGCGTAATCAGTGAGATCGCGCGAACCGCTCAGGCGCCGGCATTCGCGCTGGAGGAGTTCGCCGTAGCCGAGGATCAGCGCCAGAGAGTTATTAAAATCGTGCGCGATGCCTGTGACCATCGCGCCGAGAGCGCTAAGCCGCTCGCGTTGCACGACCTGCTGCTGCGTCGCCCGGAGTTCCACGAGCGTCTCCTCGAGCTTCGCCGTCCGCTCGCTGACCTTTTGCTCGAGTTGCTCGTTTTGCGCTGCGATTGCCACGTGCATCCGCCGGGTTCGGAGCAAATTGCTGATCCGCAGCACTGCTTCGGTGCGGTCGAAAGGCTTCGTGAGGAAATCGGTCGCGCCGGCGCTCAGCGCTCGCTTCTTCGTCGACTCCGTAATATCCGCGGTGAGCACCATGATCGGCATAAACTCGTCCGGCTCGCGGAGCACGGCGAGTCGTTGCATGACCGCGAAGCCGTCGAGATGCGGCATCATTAGATCGAGCAGAATAAGATCCGGCACGAACTCGCTGCAGACCGCCACAACCTTGCGCGAGTCGGTGATCGAGCGAACCTGCGTGAATCCCTCGTCGCCGAGCAGCGCGTCGAGCAGGGCGACATTCAGTGGCTCATCGTCGACGAGCAGAATGCGCATCTCGCGCAACGTCGCCATGTCCCGGAGCGGAGTCTCAAGCATGCGCGGTGTCGCTCCTTACGGTGGTGAGGTATTGATTGAGCACTTTGAGGAAGAGGCTGAGATCGAGCGGTTTCGTGAGGTAATCGGCTGCGCCTGCCGCGCGGAGGCGCTCAATTTGTGGGCCTGTCGCATCGGCGCTCATGACGACGACGGGAATCGCGCGCGTGAGCGGATCGCTCTTTAGCTGCAGGAGCACTTCGCGCCCGGGAAGATCGGGCAAATGGAGATCGAGGAGGATGAGGTCCGGGCGATGCTCGCGGGCCAGGTCGAGACCGACGCGCCCCTGCATGGCGGAAAGCAACTCGACGCCAGAGTGCTCGGCTAGCACGTGCTCGAGCAGGTTGAGATTAGCGAGATTATCCTCCACATAGAGCACCTTCCAGGAACCACCCTGCGCTGGCGGATATAGCGCTGTCGCGGGTGTCGAACCTTGGGTGACGGCGCGAGCGAGCGGACTTTGCGCGCGCGGCAATTTGACCCAAAACGTAGATCCTTCACCCTCGGAACTCTCCGCACCGAGCGAACCGCCCATCGCTTCCGTGAGTCGTTTGGAAAGCGCCAGACCAAGGCCGGTGCCTTGCACTTCCGAGCCCTCGACACCGAGCCGATCGAACGGGACAAACAGCCGATCGATCTTCTCCGCCGAAATGCCCGGCCCGTCATCAATCACGAGCACTCGAAGGCGTTCCGCAGGCACGGGCATGGCGGAAAGGCGCACCGTTCCACCACCTTCGCGGTGATACTTGATCGCATTGCCGACGAGGTTCAGCAGCACTTGCTTGAATCGCTGCCGGTCCGCGAGGGCGAAGGCTGCCTCAAGCTGCTCGGCCTCACAGATCAGCTCCACATTCCGCTGCGCAGCGAGCGGCCGGAGCAGGCTGATGACCTCCTGGAAGGCTTCGCAGACCCGCACCGGCTCGAGCGACAGCTCCATGCGACCCGACTCGATACGCGCGATGTCCAGCACCTCGTTGATCAGCTCGAGCAGATGCCGCCCGGCGCGGTAGATGTGGCCGATGCGCTCTCGCTGAACAGCCTGGAGATCCGGGCGGTCCAGGAGTTGCGCAAAGCCGAGGATGGCGTTCAGCGGCGTCCGCAGCTCGTGGCTCATACGCGAGAGGAACTCATTTTTCGCCCGTGTTGCGCGCTCGGCATCATCGCGGGCTTGGCGTAAATCGGCCGCGATTTGCTGGAGGCTGGCATTCGCCTGCTCCAGTTCACTGGTGCGCTCCGCAACGCGCATCTCGAGTTCCTCACGCGCTTTTTGCAACGCTTCTTCGGCCAAACGCCGCGCAGTGATATCGACGACGAACCCTTCGTAGTGCAGCAACCCGCCAGCCTCGTCGTGAACGGCGACAGCATTCTCCGAGATCCAGATGATGCTGCCGTCTTTGCGATAAATGGCGGACTCGAAGTTCGTGACCCGGCCGTGCTCTTCCATGAGCTGCTGAAACTGGTCGCGGCGCCGTTCGTCGACATAGAGCTGGTGGCGAATGTCGGAAAGATGCGCCTGCAGGTCTTCCGGAGAATCGTAGCCGTAGATGCGTGCGAGCGCGGGGTTCGCACCGGCGTAATGTCCGTCCGGCGTAGTCTGGAAGATCCCCTCGATCGCGTGGTCGAAGATCCCTTGGAAGCGCTGTTCCGCGCGGTAAGGCTCGGCGATAGGCTCGTGATTCATGCGGCGGGAGGGTCCATCTGCTGACCGCTAACGCAGCGCGCGGTCGGATAGACGCAATCGGCAGCAAATCGAGCAGGTAAACGCATGAGCCCGCCAATCCGCTGCATGGGACGTGCCATGAATCGGAAGCACCTCGCCGAGCGAGAAGGCGGAGAATCGGATGCGCTGCAGTTTCCGGAACTCGAGGTTCGAAGCAGCCGGAGCGGCGAGGTGAGAATCACGCGTTCTTGACGTGCGATGTTGCCCACCAGGAGGTGTGCAACGACAGGTCTGGAGACCTGTGCTCCCCTTCGGAGATGGCGTCGCGGCGCTCTTCATGGGGAGCACAGGTCTCCGACCTGTGGCAGCGGACCTCCCGGTCCGTTGCATCGCAAATGCACCGATATCGCTCCTGAGAAAGCCTCGGCAGAATCTCCACGCCACCACGCTGCAACCCGCTCGTCTGCGACGGGGTGTCACCAGTTTTAGAACTGACTCTCTGCGCCCAACTCTGAACGTCGGAAGCGAAGGGCCGCGATGCCGCACCACCACTCGCTAACTCCGACTTTCCCCCACCGTGCTCACCAGGCGCTTGATGAGATCTTCCCACGTCACGATGCCAACTTGCTTTGCGTTGCTGTCGAGGACTGCGGCGAGGGTCGTCCGGGCGGCGCGCAGCTTCTGAAGAATGCTGTACGCCGGCTCGTTCGCCGCCACTTTCACGATCCGCCGCTGATACGATTCCACCACTCCCCGGCGGCGGCCATCGAGCGCGATATCGAAGACGCTCACCAGCCCGATCATCTCCCCCTGCGGATTTGTCACCGGCCATCGCTCGAGGTGCGCAGCCGTGCTGCGGGTGATCAGCTCCTCGAGTGATGCGCTCGCAGCTATCGTTTGCACCTTCTCCAGCGGCACCATTACCTCCCGTGCTTTGACCCCGCGGAAGTCGACGACGTTGTGAATCATCTGTCGCTCGGCACTCGTAATCGCACCGGTGCGTTCACTCTCGACCGTCAGGTATTTGAAATCCTCGCGCGCGACGAAGAGCTTTTGCTGCGCAGCTCGTTTGCTCCCGAAGAGACTGCGCACGACCACTCGTTGCGCAAAGTGCAGCGGCGAAAAGAGCAGATCCGCGATCCTCAAGGGCTCGGCAAAGGCAGCGAGCGCGCGGTAGGGAAACCGGCGGAAGAGCGATTTCGGCAGCAACTCAAGCCCGATCAGGTAAACCGGCAGGATAATCGCCAGCGAGACTCCGTAGCCGACTGTCCCAAGCCGATCCACCAGCTCCTGCGTGGTGAGAATAATCGCCGCGATGTTCATCAGGTTCGTGACGAAAAGGACGGTGACAAGCAGCCGCTCGGGAGTGGCCAGCAAGCGGTCCAGCTTCAGAGCGGCGGGATCGCGAAGCTTCACCCGGTGTTTCAGCCGCACGCGGTTGACCGAGAGTATTCCGGCCTCCAGGCCCGAAAAAATAAACGACACGAGCAGGCAGAAGATGATGGCGGTCCAAATCATTTCTTTTCCTCCTGATCCGCGCTTTCCGCGACCGCTTCCTCGGTGATAAGCACCTCTTCGATGCGCTTCCGGGAGGTGCGTCGGACGGTGAGACGCACGCCATCGATCGTCACATCTGCACCAGGTCGCGGGAGCGCCCCGAGGCGGTTGAAGATCAGGCCACCGATCGTATCAATGCCATCCTCCTCAAGGTTGGCGATGAGCACTTCGTTCAGATCATCGAGTCGGGCGTTGCCATTCACGACGAGGCGGCCATTGCCGAGATTCTCAATATAAAGCTCCTGCTCCGCGACCGGCACGGCGTCGCTGATGATTTCTTCGACGATATCAGCCAGCGTGACAATCCCTTCGGTGCCGCCGTGCTCATCGACGACGATCGCCATCCCTTGCGGGTGATTGAGAAAGCTACGGAGCAGATCC
>DASVRY010000174.1:0-4458 GCA_036388395.1 Chthoniobacteraceae bacterium | reverse complement strand
CTCAAGAGCGCGGATCCCGCGAAGTTCCTCAGCCGCGAAGCTTTCGACGGCCTCTCCCTTGATGAGCAATCCGCCTTCTGCACGAAGGGCGGCCGCATTTCCGACTAAGCATCCGGATCCACCCTATCACCCTCACTTAGCAGCTTTTTTCTAACTCTATGCCTAACACTCTCACCGGCCTCATTCCTTCGATGTATGGGGCTCTCGACGTGGTTTCTCGCGAACTCGTCGGCTTCATTCCTGCGGTCAATCGCGACGCTCGCGCAGCGCGTGTTGCCGTCGGGCAATTGCTCACCTCACCGATCACTCCCGTTGCCTCCGCTTCGAATATCGCGGTCGGCATGGCGTTCCCAGCCGAGAACAACCAGGTGATCGGCAATTCCGGCCTCACCATCACCAAGGCTCGCGAAGTCACCTTCTCCTGGACTGGCGAAGAGACCCTTGGGCTCAGTAATGGCGGCGCGGATCATGGTCTGATCCTGGTCGATCAGTTCGCGCAGGCCATGCGCACTCTGACGAATGAAATGGAGGCCGATATCGCTTTGGCAGCTTACCGCGGCGCGAGTCGCGCACACGGCACCGCCGGCACCACTCCGTTTGCCACGAATCTTGGCGAAACCGCTCAGTTGCGGAAGATCCTCGACGACAATGGCGCTCCGCTTAGCGATCGCGCCTTGGTGATGAACACCTCCGCGGGTGCGAACGTGCGGACGCTCTCCCAGCTCACGAAAGTGAACGAGGCCGGCGAATCCACGCTGCTCCGTCAGGGCACACTGCTCGACATCCACGGCTTTGCGCTAAAAGAAAGTGCGCAGGTTCCGACGGTCACCAAGGGCACCGGCGCCGGTTACCTTGTAAACAACGGGGCAGGCTATGCGGTCGGCAGCACGGCGATCACGGTCGATACGGGCACTGGAACGATCCTGGCAGGCGATGTGATCACCTTCGCCGGCGACACGAACAAGTATGTCGTCGCCAGTGCCCTCGCCGCGAACGTCGTCACTCTCGCTGCACCTGGTCTCCGCCAGGGGGTCGCTGATAATGCCGCGATCACCGTCGGCAACAGCTTTGCCGCGAACGTCGGGTTCACCCGGAACGCGATCACCTTCGGCGCTCGGTTGCCGGCGCTTCCTTCCCAGGGCGACATGGCAGCGGACCGAAAGACCGTCCGGGACGTTCGCAGCGGCATCAGCTTCGAGGTCTCGCTCTACCTCGGCAAGCGCATGGTCACCTATGCCGTCGCAGCCGCTTGGGGCGTCTCGGTCACGAAGCCGGAGCACACCGCCATCCTTCTCGGCTAAGCCACCGGAGAGGCGGTTCGATCCCGCCTCTCCATCACCACTCACCAACTACACACCCTAAACAATCCGGTTGGTCCACGGCCCGCCTCCGCCACAAGCGGGGCGGGCCGTGCAGTTTTCCAGACGCCTGCACTTATGAGCCAAAATATCACCGAATCCATCGCGGCCGCCCGTTTGCTGGAAAGCCGCATCATTGACGCAAAGGCCGCGCTCGCGCTTCTCGAGGCAGACCTTGCGGAGCATGAGAAGGTCATCACAGCGGCCGTGAAGGCTGTTGCCGTAAAAGACGAAAAAGGAACACTTCGAGGCGAGCTCGTTACGGAACAAGGGACGGCAAAGATCACATGGCCAATCGCCGCGCTGAAGCTCACCGAAGCCAACATTGCAGACGTGAAGAAACTCGCCGGTGACGCCTGGTCGAAGCTCGCGGAGCGCGTGCCAGTGTCGCATAAACTCGTCAAATCAGCTCGCGACCTGATTCCTGTGCTTCTAACGCCCGCGCGTGGGCAGAAGCTCCTCGCGCTCCTCGAGGCAAACGCAGCCGCTCCTCGGATCACCTACACGTGAGCGATTCGGGGGATTATCAATTCACGCTACCTCTCGGCCCGCTACCGGCACCGCGCTGGCAGCAGCTTTGGTTTCCGTGGCGTTGCCTCTCCCGATGAACGACTTCACTTCACTGGTCGATCGAGGCGTTGCCTGGATAGAAGGCAAGACGCCGAAGCTGATCCGCATCAACGGCGGACCGCTAACGCTCTCGACGGTTGATTTCATCGGCAAGAAAGACGCCTTCGGTAACGATACCCGCCAGCGCGAGGTGAACGTCGACGCCACGATCGTCATTCGCCGCGTGCATATCACCACAGCTCCGGAGATCGGAGCGGAGGTGCTCATCGATGCGCGCACGCTTCGTGTGTTCGAGGTCCGCGAGGATGAGACGTCGATCACACTCCTGGTCGACTCGGCTCAAAAGTAGCACGGCGATCGCATGGCCGATCTGATCACCACACAGTTCGACTTCACGCGCTTCGATCGCGCGCTGTCGCGCTACGTGCACGACCTCAACATCGATGGGCGAAAGGTCGTTAAGACGCAGGCTCGGCTCTTTCTGAAGCTGCTGCTGCGGTTTGTACCGCCCAAGTCGCTCGCCCAGGGCCGAAGGGCAGTCGTGCGAGATCTGCACAAGCTCTTCGATGTAGTGGATCCGGGAGAGTGGGAGCTTTGGTTCGACGAGAACGACCGGCTTCGGATGGCGCCAATGCAGCGCGGCGGCAAACGCGGCGCCGCCGTGACCGACTTCAAAGAGTTCATGTCGATCGACCGCATGAGGGAATTCCACCGTAGTCGGCTGGATAGTCGCGGTCGCGTAAAGGGCGCGAACTACGACAACCTCATCGGGCGGAAGAAAAGCGACATCGCTCACCGAGGCATCGTCAAGAAAGCCGACTTCCGGCGATACCAGCGCGAGGTGCAGAGCCATGTTGGCCGCGCCAAGGCTGGCCTGCAGCCAGCTGCTAGCGTGCTTGGCATGGCGATGCCTTCATGGATCACGCGGCACGATTCTTCTGCATACGGTGCCGTCGATCCGCATCTCGAGGACCGCACGCACCCGCGGATCCGGATCATCGACACCGCACCAGGCATCGCGGCGGTTGAACCTCGATCCATTGCGCAAGCCATCGCCACGCGCACGCGAGCGATGGAAAGTGACATCCGCCGCATGATGGCCGGCGGCAAGAGCCGGCATTTCTCATGAGCACCGAACGTAAAACCCGCAGCACGGCCGCGCGAGCGATCGCCGCTTATCTCGAGACACAAGTCGCTGCAGCGACTGCTGCCGGCAATCTCCCTGCAGCATGGGCGCCGGTTACGATCCAGCTCCTCGAGGGGAGAATCTCCACAGATGAAGAAGGCGAGCTTGTCCTGCCGGAGAAGTTTGAAAATCTCAGCTTTCCTGCAGTCGTGATCGGCTGCACCCGGGCGAAGGAGCACGACATGGGGAGTGGATACTACGTGATCGATGTGACGGTGATGACGATCACGCAAATCGACGACGACGACTCGCCGCGGCAGCACGATGCACGCGCCGGCTTCGTCAGTGCGTGTTTCTTGAACCAAGTCGATCCGGATGATCTGGAGAAAGAATCGCTCGTGATCGTCGCGGAGAAACTCAGCGCACCGCCAGCCGGCGAGGACTCGCGCAAGGTGCAGGGGTTCCACTGCTACGGCTTTGCTGGCATCGACGAGGAAGGCAACGAAGCGCAGCGCCGCGTTGTCGATTCGCTGAAGCTCGAGATGCACTGCCAGGCGGTGGACGGTTAAGAGGAGATTGACAGTGGCGCGCGGGCTATATGGCCCTCAATACCCGCGGCATTCAGCCCCTCGCCTGGGGAACCACCGTCACCACTGGCTACGTCACCGAAACTCAAGGGGAGGATGACTCTACCGAGGAGCTGATCATCGACGACGAGGCTGGCGACGTGGCTACGCACATCACCGGGTTCGGCCTCAAGACGGATGTGAATCTCGACGTGATTCCAAAGTCGACGATCACCACGCCTCCCGTGGCAGGCGATATCTTCTCCTATGGGCCCACCGGCTCAGTGAAAAAGTGCGTCATCATCACCATCAGCAAAAAGCGGGTGAAGAAGGATGTGGAGAAGTGGTCAATCAAGGGCGTCCGGCACCCGAACATCACCCTGACCTAGTCGCGGGCGGTTCCCCGCTCTCGCACCGATGTTGCACGCGCGCTTCGCCGAAGCCTGGATCAATCGGCGCGATCACCGCTGCCTTGGGCGCCGGCTTCATCCGTTCTGCCTGTACGATATTTTCGCGCTCGAAGTCGTCGAATCTCCCTTCCTAGATCTCAGCCGCGCCTCTCGTGTCGAGTGGACGGATCTAAAGCTCGCGGTCCGGATCTGCTCTGGTGCACCAGGCGCGGGACTGGATCCCGACTTTTTCCAGACGTCTGCACTCCGGGAGCTGTGGGAGGCGTTGTGCTACCGCTCCAGCCGGCGGATCAAGAATCCAGAGACGGCATTTCGAGGGGAATGCGATCGGTTCACCGCTTACCTCGCCGACTTCTACTCGCTCCCGTTCTTCTGCGAGGGGGACGATGAAGGCACGCCGCCGAAGATCTCCTGGCTGCTCATCTGTG
>DASVRY010000173.1:0-1605 GCA_036388395.1 Chthoniobacteraceae bacterium | reverse complement strand
AATTTCGGTGGCACGGGAAAGCCGAGGACATGGAGCTTTTCCGGCGCGACTCCCGCCTCCCGCATGACGCGCGCGGTATCTTCATTGGGGACGAGGAAGGTATCGCTGGTGCAGCGATGCCAGACGCTGTTGATGGTGATGGAATCGGTGACCACAGTGTGGAGATCGAAATTCCGCCCTTGCCCGCGGGGATACAGCTTATCGAGCACGTAGCCGTAGACGGGATAGACTGAGATGATTGCGATCGGATTGGTATCCGCGATGAGCTTCTCGAGCGCTCGCCGCATTTTGCCGAGCAGCGGCATGGTCATCGGGACGAGCGGAATTTTGTCGATGAGCGAGTAAACGCCCGCCCAGATATTGGGAGCGCGATTGATCATCTCGAGGTAACCGCGCCGACTGTGCTCGTAGAAACTACCGCCGGTCAGCGCGAAAAGATCGACGATTTCGGCTTCGGCACCAGTGAGGGCAAAAGCGGCCTGGAGGCCGCGGGCAGCGGCATTGTGACCTTCGCCATAGCCGGCGGTCAGGAGAAGAACTTTGGGCATGCGGCGCGGAGTCTCAGCGGATGCAGCGGCCCTTGTCGAGGAGAAGGGAGGCTGCGTGAATGGTGATTGATGGAAGAACTCCGCCCCCGTCGACCGATCACCAATCACCAATCACGCCTCACATCCTCGCTCGACACCCGAGCCACTCAGCTCTACGTTTCGCCGGCACGTTCCTCTCTCCCCTGAAGCACATGAAAAAATCCGGTTTCACTCTCATCGAACTCCTCGTCGTCATCGCGATCATTGCGATTCTCGCCGGCATCGCTCTTCCCGTCTTCAACAAGGTGCAGGAAAGGAGCCGGGCGACAAATTGCGCAAGCAATCTCCGACAGCTCGGCCTGGGTATCCAAGGCTACCTGAACGATAACGAAGATCAGATGTTTGCCGACCCAGCTTCAGGCGGTGCAGCAGTTACTCCGTGGCCGCGTGCCTTGAATCCCCGCTACGTGGCGAGCTGGAAAGTCTTCCGGTCACCTTTCGATAAAGTCACACCCAGCCGGCCAGATACTGAAACTGATGCAGCTGGAGTGCCGGTAAGCTACGGAATCAATAGCAATGTGCTCGGTAAGAACTCGTCCGATTTTGTCGCGCCTTCGCAGTTGATCGTCGCCGCGCCGACTCCAGCGCCGGGAAATTCAGAGCTTACCTTCATCGGGACATCGGCTGTGCCCACGCCACTCATGATGCCAGCTTCGCCCGAACCAAAGGGAGGCACGCATAGCGGGCGGGCACAGATCAATGCACTCTACGCAGATTCTCACGTGGCGAGCATGACTTGGCGGGACTTCGCCATGACGGCAAATGAAGAGGGTGGCAAGCGGTGGTTTCCTAAAGGCGCACCCGAGGAGAATCAATAGGAGCGGCCGGTCAGACAAAGGTGCAGTTTTCCTCGAGCGCCCGTTCGAGCCTGTGGCGATACGTGCTGCGGGGAATTTCGATCGCGCCGAAGGTTTGGAGGTGCGAGGTGGTCCACTGCGTATCGAGCAAACTATAGCCGCGGCTGCGGAGTCGCTCCACGAGGGCGTGCAGCGCGACTTTTGAGGCGTCGGTGACCTCG
>DASVRY010000172.1:0-2908 GCA_036388395.1 Chthoniobacteraceae bacterium | reverse complement strand
CACGGCTGCGCACTGCCTAGGCGCGGTTCCCATGGTCGGCGCAAGGGGGCGGCTCGCTATGAGAATGTCCCCGCCGTCGCGGAATGTCTCATTAGCCGAAAGGACTAGGGGTTGGCTGCTGTTCAGATGAGCGAAGCAGGCGTAGTCTGCGGTCGACTGCTACCTCCGCGGCTGCCTTTGGATACACCTGCAGATTGGTCGCCCCCCACCCTGCCCATGTTCGCCACTCGTCTCGCTGCCAACCTTGCCGCGCTCTCGCTCGCTCTCTCCTCCGCGTCCGCGGCGGAAGGTCCTGGGGTCCCGAACATCGCTTACGATCCTTCCCGCACCGGTGAAGTACTCTCGAAAGTGGATCCGCAAAAGGCGATCTCCGCGATCCTCCTGCACCGGGGCTACCTGTTTGTCCCGATGGGTGCGGATCACGGCGGCGGTCAGGGTGTTGGAGCGTTCGCTTTTTACGACGCGTCGAATCCATCGGCACCAAGGAGTATCTTCGACTCGAGGAACAGCACGAGCCGCTATCACACCCCCGGCACTCTGGACTACGTCGGCGACTGGGCGGAGCAGCATCACATCCCGGTCTCCGGCAGCCTGTCCCTGATTTCCGAAAGGCGTTCGAGTTCCGCAGGATTTGTCATCTTCGATCTCGCGCCGCTCTACGACGACGATTCGCAGACCCATCCACGGACCATTTCGCGCTATTCGTATCCCGGCGTCACGAGTCCTTCGAATTACGACGGCTATTCTTTCGCTCCAGCCTGGCAGGGCCAGCGCTACGTCTACGCACCCACCGGAGCGAACGGCCTGTTTGTCGTCGATACCGCGGATCTCCAAAACCTGGTGCTTCTCGCCCATCGGAGCCGCTCCCAGCTCGGAAATCTAACCCTGAGGCAGGCCATCCCCATCGGGAACCTGATGATCCTCGCAACTACCGCACTCGAGTCCACTTTCGATGCGGTGTTCATGGACATCAGTGATCCTGCCAATCCGGTCCAGATCAGCACTCTAAGAGGGCCGCAGGGCTACCAAGGGTTCGTCTATGGATCGGCTTTTTACGGCGGCGGCACACCTCTCCAGCGTCACGATTTCACCAACCCGGCGAATGTCGTCACGACCACCATGAACGCCGCTCCCAACTTTGACCGGCCGGAATACGGATTCGGGCAGGACGGCTATCTATTCATCGGGCACGATCCTGGGGCGACGAAGTGGAGGCTAAACGCAAACACCGCGGATTTCGTTAGTCGGGTGGACTCGGGGGTTAATGACAATCACGCCTTCATCACTCCTCTCGGCAATCTCATCGCGGTCACGAGCGACCATAACAACGATCGCAAGTTACTCATCGGCATCCACGGGCCGGACAAGGATGTCACTGGGCCAGTCCCGCTTTACGTCTCTCCGGTAAATGGAAAGACCAGCGCTCATCGGCTTTCCCGCGTGGGGATCAGCTTCTCCGACACGATTGATCCCCTGACGATCAATTCCTCGACGATGATCGTCCGGGAGTTCGGCAGCGCTACAGCGATTCCTGGCACTTACTCCACGATGGTCGGGATCGTGAATTTCGTTCCGAATGCGCCGCTTGCGCCGGATACCACCTACGAAGTGGTCCTCACCGCGGGCGGCGTGAAGGACCAATCCGGCAACGGTGTGCCTGCGGAAATGGTCGTGAGCCAATTTTCGACGGGCGGATCGATCCATACCTACGTCACGAAGATCAACTCCCCTACGCCAGCCCTGGTCGGCACCCAGGTGGAGCTTTCCTTCACCGTCAGCGGTGGTGTCGGCCAGCAACTCGAGCATTCTTGGGACTTTGGCGACGACACACCGCAGACGCCGTTTTCCACCGCCTCCAGTGCGAGCCACACCTACACGATCGCGGGGAACCATTCGGTCACCGTCAGAACGCGAGAGGTCGGAGGCTCTTCAGTAACTGCGGTCACGGCCACGCAAGTGATCCATCTCCTGATCAACCCCACCCCGCCGCTCGCCTCGTCCACGATCATTGTCGACCCGAGTCAGCCGCTGGTCTGGAACGTAAACCCCGACAATGACTCGGTGACAGCGATCCATGTGACCGATTTCCAGCGCGTCCATGAGGTGCCGGTCGGCAAAAACCCACGAACCCTCGCCTTTGGACCAGCGAACTCGCTCTGGGTCGTGAACAAGGAAAGCGCAACCCTCTCGGTGATCAATCGCGCAACAGGCGCGGTCTCCGCGACCCATCAGCTCCCGTCCGGATCAGCGCCGCACGGGATCGTCATTCATTCCGGCGTTGCGTATGTGAGCCTGGAAGCCACAGGCCAGGTGGCCAAGATCGATACGGCTACTGGCGCGGTGCTGGCCACAGCCGCAGTCGGAGCGTGGCCGCGCGCACTCGCGCTCGATCCCACCACCCAGCTTCTCTGGGTCGCGCGGTTCATCTCGCCGGATGGAGCAGGTGTCGTAAGCAAGATCGACCTCGCCAGCTTCACTCCTTTCGCTGGGAGTACGCTGGCCGTGGTGCAAGAGCCAGACTCCCTGACGAACGGCCGCGGGCTGCCAAACTACCTCGGCGCACTCGCCATTTCTCCGGATCTCACGCAGCTCTACATTCCAGCAAAGAAGGACAACATCTTCCGCGGCGGGGTGCGCGACGGGCTGCCGTTGACCTTTGAGACCACCGTGCGCTCCATGGGGGCCAATGTCGATCTGCGCACCGGGTTGGAAAATTCCGCGCGCCGCCTCGATCTCGACAACAGCGACTTTGCCAGCGCCGTCGCCTTCAGCCCACTCGGCAACCTCGCCTTCTTCACGACCAGCGGTTCCACCACGGTCTGGGCGGTTGATGCCTATCGGCCGTCGAACTCCTTCACTTTCAGCTCCGGCGGACTTGCTCCGGACGGGCTCGCTTTCAACGCTGCCG
>DASVRY010000171.1:0-4573 GCA_036388395.1 Chthoniobacteraceae bacterium | reverse complement strand
CGTATCTGCGCGGGCAGATTCTTTACCGCGCAGCCGAGATGGCGGAGTATCGCGCCGCGGAGCTGGTCCATGAGCTGGAGCGCGCTGGCGCGAAGCGGGCGGAGGCGGAAGTGGAGGCAGCGATCGATCGGCTCGTCTATTACGCTGGGTGGACGGACAAATACCCGCAGCTCTTTAGCTCGGTGAATCCAGTCGCGTCGCCGCACTTCAACTTCACCACGCCCGAGCCGACCGGCGTCGCGGTGGTCATCTGCCCGGATGAGCCGTCGTTTCTCGGGCTCGTCTCGCTCGTGGCACCGGTGATCCTCAGCGGAAATGCCGCCATCGTTCTCGCCTCGGAGACACGCCCGCTGGTGGCGGTTACCTTTGCGGAGATTCTCGCGACGAGTGATCTCCCGGGTGGAGTAGTGAATATCCTCACGGGCACACGGGCCGAGCTCGTCCCGCACTTTGCGTCGCACATGGATGTGAATGCGATTATCGACGGCTCCGGAGACGCGGCGACGAACGTTGTGGTACGTGGCGGAGCGGCCACTAATCTGAAGCGGTGCGCGACCCGCACGCTCGCGCCCGGCGATTGGCTCACTTCACGAGCGGAAGATCCATATTGGATCCTGGACACGGTCGAGATGAAGACGGCCTGGCATCCGATCGGCTTGTGAATACCTTGGCCTTGGTCGTTACCGGCCTCCTCAATGCGATAGATGTCGGCTTCATCATCAGATTCATGATGCGCCGCGAAAGGCTGCGTGCTGTGAGCCTCGATGCGGAAGTGAAACGTGTGGTCGCGCCCGACACCCTCCGGGCGGGGTGGTTCTCTGCGGCACAATGCGACCCGGATTCTGGGAGGAGTGACGGGGGAAATCGCAACAGCAATGGCCGCGGGGGGCTCTGATTAGGAATGCGCGCGCTTCTCTTGGTCCTGGATAGCGTTGGCTGCGGCCGCGCACCTGATGCCGCCGCCTATGGCGATGAAGGGGCAGATACGCTTGGCCACATCTTCCAGCGCTACCCCGATCTCGAGCTGCCCGCATTGTTTTCACTCGGGCTGTGGAAGATCATGACTGCGGATGTCTTCGATCGGCGCTCGCAGCACACCGTCGCCAGCTATGGGCGAATGCGTGAGCAATCGGCCGGGAAGGACACCACGACAGGGCATTGGGAAATCGCGGGCGTGATCCAAAAGGAGCCGTTCCCGACCTTCACAAAATTCCCCGCGGAGCTGGTCGGCGCGATTGAGAAGGACGCCGGAGTAAAGTTCATCGGGAACTATCCTCAGAGCGGCACCGCGATCCTCGAGGAACTCGGGGCCGAGCACCTTCGCACCGGCTACCCGATCCTTTACACGTCGGCTGACTCGGTGCTGCAAATCGCCGCGCACGAAAGCGTGCTCCCCGGCGCGCGTCTGGCGGAGGTCTGCCGCGTGGCTCGGCGACACGCCAATGGTTACCGTATCGGTCGCGTGATCGCTCGACCATTTGCCGGTGAGCCGGGTTCTTTTCGCCGCACCAGCCGACGGCATGACTATTCGCTCGTCCCGCCTCGCACGATCCTGAACGCGATCACCGACACCGGGATTCCGGTGCAGGGCGTTGGAAAGATCAGCGACATTTTTGCCGGGAGCGGAGTCCGGAGTTCGTGGCCAACGGCCTCGAATGCGGAGGGCATGGCCGCGATCGATCAGCTGTGGGCGCGCCAGGAAGATGGCTTCATCTTCGCCAACCTCGTCGATTTTGATATGCACTTTGGGCACCGCCGGGATGTGCGCGGCTATGTGGAAGCGCTCGTCGCGGTCGATGCGTGGCTGCAGGAGTTCATCCCGACGATCGAGCCGGACGACTTGGTGATCATCACTGCCGATCATGGCAATGACCCGACCTGGCCGGGGACCGATCACACGCGCGAGGAGGTTCCGTTGATGGTCATCCATGGTGGACTGACGGTGCCGCTCGGCACGCGGAAGAGCTTCGCCGACGTGGCTGCGACGCTCGCGCACTACTTTCATCTGCGCACGCCGTGGCCAGTCGGGGAGTCGTTTATCGAAGTCCATCAACGGCATGCACGTTCCATCTTTCATCGAGCGTAAACGCGACGGCGGCGAGCTTAGTGGGGTGGAGATCCAGGAGTTCATCGCTGGATTTACCAGCGGTGAGATTCCGGAGTATCAGGCGAGCGCGTGGGCCATGGCCGTGTTCTTTCGCGGCCTTTCGGCGACGGAGACGAGTCACCTCACGCGCGCGATGATGCACAGTGGAAGGGTGCTGCAGCATCCTGCGGGTTCGCCGCCGAAGGTGGATAAACATTCCACCGGCGGGATCGGCGACAAGGTCTCGCTGATCCTCGCGCCGCTGCTCGCCTGCGAAGAGCTATGGGTGCCGATGATTTCCGGACGCGGGCTCGGCATCACTGGTGGCACGCTTGATAAGCTCGAGAGTATCCCCGGTTTCAACGTCCAGCTGAGCGAGGGGCAAGTGGCGGCGCAACTCGAGAAGCTCGGCCTCGCGATGATTGGGCAGACGGCGGATCTTTGCCCTGCGGACAAGAAGCTCTACGCACTCCGCGACGTAACGGCGACGGTGCCTTCGCAGCCGCTGATCATCGCGAGTATCATGAGCAAGAAGCTCGCGGAGTCGCTGGATCGACTGGTGCTCGACGTGAAGTTTGGCAGCGGCGCCTTTATGAAGACGCGGCTGGAAGCAGAGTCGCTCGCGGCGGGGCTGACCGCAGTCGGGCGCGAAATGGGTGTCGACGTTTCCCATATCCTTTCGCCGATGGATGAACCTCTCGGCGAATCGGCGGGCAATGCGCTGGAGATGATTGAAGCCGTGGAGGCGCTGCATGGACGCGGTCCGGCGGATCTAATCACCCTCACGCTGGACCTGGCGGAGAAAGTCGCGACGGCGCCGCGAGCGCAGCTCCAGCGGTGGCTGGAGGATGGGAGCGCGTGGAGGAAATTCCTCGCCATGGTGGAGGCGCAAGGTGGCGACGCGATGGCGCTCGAGAGGCTGGGGCAGGTGCATCGTGCGCCGATCATTCACATGGTGACGGCGTCGCAAAGCGGCACGTTGCAGCGAATGGATGCGGGGCTGATCGGTCGCGCGTGCATTGTCCTCGGAGCCGGTCGCTCGCGAGCCAGCGATGCGGTGGATTTCGCCGTGGGCTTTGATCGAATCGCGAAAGTTGGGGCGCTGGTTGAGAAGGGCGAGCCGCTGCTTCGGGTGCATGCACGCAGCGAGGCTTCGCTGGCGGAGGGTTTGCGACTGGTAACTGAGGCTGTGCTGATCGGATGAAGACCGGCGACAGTTGGAGTGCAGGCTTCAGCCTGTCTTGGGACAGCCTAAAGGCTGGACTCCAACTTGCGCTCGCTGCCGGCAGTCTTTTGCGCGGCACGAACGCTCGAGCCGATGAGAAGGCTGATGCTGTGCGCGATTTGATCCCGTGGCTCCTCGACGAGAAGGAGTCGCTGAAGGGGATCCGTTTTGCCGATGTGATCGCCGCTACTTCCGGGAAGAAGATCCTGCCGTTCGGCCCTGCGGACGCTGACGACCAGCGGGTGCTGAGGCAGATCGGGAGCGCGATGGACGAAGTGCTGCGTCAGATGAACGCGCCGGAGAGCCCCGTCCGATCCGCACGGCGCGTGAATGAGATGAGCAGCCATTTCGAGACGGCCCTGCGGGTTGCGTTGAATGCGCAGCCCGGCCTCGCTTGCGACTTCCCAAAAACTGCGGATGGAAAGGTGCAGCGTTCTGGTTATCCGGACTTGCGGATCGTCGACGCGGCGACGAAACGGATCGTCTATTTAGATCCGAAGCTCTACGCGAAAGGGAGTCGTGCGAGCAGCTTTCGTACGTTCTACTTCGAGCCGAAGCGGGAGACGAACAAGGTTACCGACGACGCTCGACACCTCATTGTTGGTATCGAACACGGCCAGGACGCGGAGGGAGCAACACAGTTCCTTCGTTGGGAGTTGATCGACCTCGCGGAGTTCCGGGTGAAGCTGAAGGCGGAGTTCGAGGGCAGCAACGCGGACCTTTACCGACCTGAGGCGATCGTTGGGCGAAGCGCCCCCGCCGCGAAGCAGGAGTAGTCTCGGGTGCCAGCTAGCCCACGAGTTGGCGTCCTTCTGGGCGGACCGGGGGGAGCTTCAGCGACCAGAGCGTAGTCGAAGAACCCCGTCGCCTGAATCGCAGGGATCGATCGTGGTGCGACGGGGTCCCTCGGCTTCGCTCGGGATGACTTGTGTCGTGGAGCCGCCGAGCGTCCAGAAGTCGACGTCCGCGAAAACCGCTTCGCAGTTTCGCAGTTTACCCTTCATATTCACTCCGCATGTCCACCGCCGCGCAGTTTGATCCGATCGAAGATGTCATCCGTGAGATTCGCAATGGCCGCATGGTTGTTGTTACAGACGACGCTGATCGGGAGAACGAAGGCGACCTTGTCATGGCCGCAGAGAAGATTACGCCGGAGGCGGTCAACTTCATGGCCACGCACGGTCGTGGGCTGATCTGCGTGCCCATCACTGAGGAGCGGGCGCAGCAGCTCGGTCTCCAGCGGATGGTGCTGGAGAACCGGG
>DASVRY010000170.1:0-3088 GCA_036388395.1 Chthoniobacteraceae bacterium | reverse complement strand
TCTTTCGAGGCGATCCACGAGAGGTGCTCGGTGAGTTTTTCGAGCCGGTGCAAAAAGCGCATCCCGACGCGCGCGAAAGCTATCTCGCGATCGGCGAACTCGCGCTGGAGAAAAGCGATTTCTCCCTCGCGGGAAAATCGTTCTCCGCGGCGACGAAGAAGTTCCCGGAAGATCCCGATGCGTGGTTTGGCCTCGCCCGCGCCTACAGCAACAGCGACGCGGAAACGACCGAAGATGCGCTGGAGAAGACGCTGAAATTCAACCCGCACCACACCGGAGCAAAGCTGCTCAGAGCTGATCACTATATCGATGCGGAGGATTACGCCGCAGCCGACGCCGCGCTCGCCGAGGCGCTGAAGATCAACCCACATCATCCGGAGGCACACGCCTACCGGGCCGTGCTCGCCCACCTGCGCGGCGACTCCGCCGCCGAGGCGGAGGCGCGCACCGCGGCGTTTGCACCATCGGCGACGAACCCCAGAGTCCCGCATCTCATCGGTCGCAAGCTGTCGCAGAAATACCGCTTTGCCGAGGGCGCGGCGCTGCAACGGGAGGCGCTGCGCTTCGATCGCGAATTCCTCCCCGCGAAGGCGCAGCTCGCGAATGATCTGCTGCGGCTCGGTGAAGAAGAGGAAGGGTGGCGCCTCGCCGAGCAGGTTCACCAGGAGGACCCATACGATGTGGTCGCCTACAATCTCACCACCATGCGCGAGGCGATCGCGCACTTCGAGACGCTCACGAGTGAGCATTTCAAGGTGAAGATGGATCCCCAGGAAGCAAAGATCTACGGGGATGACGTGCTCGCCTTGCTGGAGCGAGCGCATGCGACCTTAAGCAAGAAATACGGCCTGCAGATGCGCGGTCGGACCACGGTGGAGATCTTCCCGAAGCAGAGCGATTTTGCCATTCGCACCTTTGGGCTGCCAGGCGGCGGCGGCTATCTCGGCGTATGCTTTGGCAATGTGGTGACGGTGAACAGCCCGGCTTCACGCCAAAGCTCCCCGGCGAACTGGGAAGCGATTCTTTGGCACGAGTTTGCGCACGTCGTCACCCTCACCCTCACGAAAAACAAGATGCCGCGCTGGCTCAGTGAAGGCATCAGCGTCTATGAGGAGCGGCTCGCCCGAGGCTCCTGGGGCGAGCAGATGAAGCCACGATATCGCGCCATGATCCTCGGCGAAGATCTTACGCCGCTGAGCGGCTTGAGCGGTGCTTTTCTGAAGCCGAAGACGCCGATGCATATTGGCTTCGCCTACTACGAGTCTTCGCTCGCCGTGGAGTGGCTCACCCAACGCTGGGGCATGGATAAGATGAAGCGACTGCTTGCTGATCTGGCAGCCGGCCGCGAGATCAACGCCGCCTTGGCTGCGCACTTCGCGCCGATCGAAACGCTGGACTCCGAGTTCGCTACGCATGCCCGACAGCTCGCCACCGGCACGGCGCCCAAGCTGGACTGGGCGAAGCCACCCCCCGCTACTTTTGCCAGCGACGATACTGCTTTGGAGTGGATCAAGAAGAACCCCGATAATTTCACTGCGCTGACGGAGCACGCGAAACAGCTCATAACGGAGAAGAAGTGGGCTGAAGCAAAAGCACCGCTGCTGCGACTGATCGCGCTTTATCCAGAGCAGCGGGCGCCCGACAGCGCCTATGCGCAACTCGCCAAGGTGCATCGCGCACTCGGCGAGAGCGATGCGGAGTTGACCATTCTCCGGCAACACGCGGACCTCGCAGCAGATGCCCCCGAAACCTACGAGCGCCTCATGGAGCTGTCGAGCCAGCGGGGTGAGTGGACTCAGGTGATCGAATATGCCCGCCGATTCCGTGCCGTGAATCCACTGCGGCCGACGCCGTATCGGTTCGAGGCGGAAGCGCTGGAGGCGACCAAGGCGCCTGCTGCCGCGGCACAGGCCTACCGCACCCTCCTCCAGCTCGATCCGCAAAACCCCTCGCCCATTCACTACCGCCTGGCGCGAGTGCTTCACGCAGCCGGCGATAAGACTGCGAAGCGGCACGTGCTGAAGGCTTTGGAGGAAACCCCGCGTTTCCAAGAGGCGCAGACGCTGCTCCTCGAGATTACGGGTAACGCGTCGCCGGACCGCGCCGGCAAACCTCCCAAGCCTCGATGAAAACGCCGGCGCGCTGGGTGTTTTTTTCGGCAGTGCTCCTCCTCGCCGGCGCAGCGCTGGCCCAGCGCGCCGTCAGATCGCGCGTAAACACGCGAGCCAGCCGCAGCTCCGCGGACTTGCCACGCTGGGAAAATGCGCCCGGCTTCGAGAAGGACGTCTTCACTTTTGTGCGGGTCCAATATTCGTCGCACGGCGGCTCCGGCTGGTCGACGGATTACCCTGACGCGGATCTGAATCTCTCCTATCGGCTTCAGCAAATGACTTCCATGAAGGTCGCTCCAGAGGGCCGCGTGCTGCAGCTCGAAGACCCGGAACTCTTCCGCTATCCCTTCATCTACATCGTCGAGCCGGGCTATCTCGTTTTTTCGGAGGCAGAGGTCGCCATTCTCCGCCGCTACCTACTCAACGGCGGCTTTCTGATGGTCGACGATTTCTGGGGTGAGGCCGAATGGCGTAATCTCGCTCGTGAATTGAAGCGCGTCTTCCCCGATCGACAGATCACCGATATCCCACGCACGCACGCGATCTTCCATTCCGTCTTCGACATTCCCAACGACCTGAACCTGCAACTCCCAGCGGTGCATTTTGGGACGGCGAGTCAGTTCAATGGCGGCATCACATGGGAACGCGACGATGCGCAGGTGGCTCACTTCCGCGGCATCTACGACGACAAAGGCCGCCTCTGCGTTTTCATCAGCCACAACTCGGACAATGGCGACGGCTGGGAGCGCGAGGGGGAGAACGAGTATTACTTTCGCGAGTTCGCGGAAAAGAAAGCCTATCCGCTGGGGATCAACGTGATCTTCCACGCCATGACGCACTGATCCCCTGTTCCTCTATGAGTTTCCCAAAACCACCCCCGCTCCCTACCCATTCAGAAGCTCAAATCTTCGACCGCATCCAGACCGCGCGGAGCAGCATCCTTCGCGAGCTCGGCAAGGTGATTATCGGTCAGCAGG
>DASVRY010000169.1:0-7165 GCA_036388395.1 Chthoniobacteraceae bacterium | reverse complement strand
GCACGGTTCGCTGTTTCGGCCTGTTCCTGCGCAAAGCGAATCCTCTGCTCTGCCTGCTGGCGGGTGATGGCGGCGGTGAGGACGTTCGCGATCGACTGCAAATAGTGGACGTCGTCCTGGGTAAATTTCCGATGCTGAAGCGATTTCGCGCAGAGGACGCCGATCGGTTGCGAGCCGGCCTGGATGAGCACTCCGATCCCGCTCTTTGCTCCGAGCGATCTCAGCCTCGGCGTAACTTCAAAACGCGTCTCCGTTTCCATGTCATCGACGATCACAGGCTCGCCTGTGAGCAGCGCGTAGCCCGCGAGCGACTGCCGACCCTTCGGGATTCGTGAGTCCTGAGGTTCCACTGACCAGCCGGCGAGGCTGCGGACAGACAAGAACTGCTCCTCCGGATCAAGGTCAAGAACCGCACAAAGATCGGTCTTCAAGGTCTCCCTCACGACGGTGGTTGCCTCAGCGAAAAGCTCGTCGAGCGAAGCTCCCGCCAGGGCGCGCTGTCCGAGCTGCGCGACGGTTCCCTGCTGGAGCGCGCGGTCCTGAATGACGGAGTAGGTGCGTGCCAGCTCAGCGGTGCGCTGCTCCACCCGCGCCTCGAGGAGTTCGTGTGCCTCCGAAAGGGCGACCTCGGCTCGTTGTTGGTGCGTAACATCGGCGAGGAAGCCGACCATTCGCCCGATGTGGCCCTCGCGATCGAGGAAGAAGTAGCCTTTGGCATCGATCAAGACTTCCACGCCGTCACGGCGGAGAATGCGGAACTGCAAGCGCGCCGGATCGCGCGTGGCGATGACGCGAGAGACCTCCTGATCAAAGGCGCCGATGTCGTCGGGATGGATGAGTTCCCGGAAACGACTCAGCCCTCCCGCCATCTCCGATGCGGAGTAGCCGAGGAGGCGCTGGATGTCGCCCGCATAGGTCACATCATTGGTCTGGGTGTTCCAGTCGAAGAGGAGTTGGCCGCTTGCGCGGATCGCCGCGTCGTAGCGGTTTGCCCATTCGATCCGCGCCACTTCCTCGCGCTTCCGTTCGCTGATGTCGCGAATGATGGTCGAGAGAAACTCCACCACGCCGCCCGGGTTCGCATGGGAAAGGATGACTTGAGAGACGGGAATCTCCCGCTCATCGGCGCCGATCAGGGCAGTTTCGCCGGCCCAGCGGCCCTTGGCGAGCGCGGTTGGAATGCCCTCGTGCCGGATGATCTCGTTCGCCCACTCCGGGTGGAGCGCTTCGAGGTGTCGACCGTCGAGTGGATCGTTCGAGCCCAGCGCGAGAAGGTGGCGCCCTTCGTCGTTCAGGTAAATCAGGCGTCCCTCCGGGGAAGCCATGCCGACCACGTCGCTCGTCGCTTCCAGAATACGCGCAAATCGGCGCTGCGCTTCTTCCGCAATCCGGCGTTGACTGATATCGCGCATGGCGCTGACCACGCGCACCACCTGCCCAGCGTCATCGCGGACGAAGCAAACCCGGTCGTCGATGAAGGCATACGTGCCGTCCCGGCGGCAGAATCGGTACTGGTAGCTAACATCCGGGTCGCCTTGGCGCACGGCCTGGCGGAACGCACCGACCACGCGTTCGCGGTCCTCTTCATGCACACGCTCTTTCCACCAGGTGAGCGTGTCTCCGTACGGCGCCGGCATCGAGCCAAGAGCTTCGGCAAAAGCGGCGTTGTGCACCACTCGGCCGCTGCGCGAGTCCCAGCTCCAGATCATGTCGCGGGTCGCCTGACTAAGCAGCCGCACCTGCTCCTCCACATCGTGGCGCGCGTCATCGGCTTCGCGCCCCTCGGTGGCATCGTAGCAAAAGCCGATGAAACCTGTGCAGTGGCCTTCTGCGTCGCGTGTCGGGTTTCCCCGGTCTGCCACCCACCGGTAGACGCCGTCGTGACGGAGGAGCCGGTATTGTAACTCAAAGCTCAGTCGCCGACGAATGGCGGAGATATACCGCTGCTGCGTGCCTGCTCGATCATCGGGATGAATTTGCTCCACCCAGCCCTCGGCGGGATCAGTGTGCTCCTCGCCGGTAAATTGCACCCAGGCGCGGTTCAGGTAGGTGCAGTTCCCCTCAAGGTCGGCGGCCCACACCATCGTCGGGAAATCGTCGAGCATCCCGCGATGAAGACCGATCTCTTCGGCAGCGGAGACGTCGGGTAAGAAAGCCGAGTCACTCATTTCAAGGGGTGGAAGAGCGGCCCCGACTGAGCACCGTAGCTCGGAATTCTACACGCCGATAGCAGGTCCAAGGAGGAAGGTTCGAGCGCGGCTGGGCGTGCATCGGACGGATTAGATACCAGATGAAACGACCTTGCGCCTAAGACAAAATCGCCCAGAAAGAAAAGGGCTGCGCCCCTATTGGAGCGCAGCCCTCGAGTTATTCTGTAGTTTCCTTATTGCTTCGGCACGACCACCACGTAGCGGCTTGCGCCCTTTGAAGAGACGCGAAGGAGAACGCGCTTCTCCTTCTTCAGCTTCTCGCTCATTTCGACAGCCTGCTTTGCGGTAGTCACAGGCTCGCGGTTGATTTCATTCACTACGTCGCCGCGGCGAAGGCCAGCAGCGGCGCTGGCGGAGTCTGGATCCACGTTCGTGATGACCACGCCACGAGTGCCTTCTGGCAGCTCCAGCTCCTTGGAAAGCTCCGCGTCAATATCTGCGACGGTCACGCCGTCGAGGACATCGGGATCGGTGCTCTCCGGTGTTTCGTTCTGGGAAAGCTGACGCTTGTCCTGCGGAAGTTCCGCGAGTTCAGCGCTGACATTCTGCGGCTGACCATTGCGGGCGAGGGTGAGATCGACCTTTGTCCCTGGCGCGATACCGCCGATCATCAGGCGAAGCTCACGCGGTCCCTCAACTTTGCGACCATTTACTGAGGTGATTACGTCCCCAACCTGGATACCGGCTTTTGCTGCGGGGCTCTTCGGCTCCACCCCAGAGACGAGCGCGCCGCTTTGATCAGGCAGCTTGAATTCCTGCGCCAGGTCTTCGGTAAGCGGTTGGATGCCGGTGCCGAGATAGCCGCGAACGACGCGTCCATTCTTGATGATGCTCTCCATCACCATGTGCGCGAGATTTGCCGGGACCGCGAAGCCGATCCCTTGATTTCCCCCGGAGCGGCTGAAGATCGCGGTATTCACCCCAACAAGACGGCCTTCGATGTCGACCAGAGCGCCACCCGAGTTGCCGGGGTTAATCGACGCGTCGGTCTGGATGAAGTTCTCGTAATCGACAATGCCCATGCCGCCGCGACCGACGGCGCTGATCACGCCCATTGAAACGGATTGCGTGAGGCCGAACGGATTTCCCACGGCGATGGCGATGTCTCCTGGGCGGATCTTGTCGCTGTCGCCGAATGTGATTGCGGGCAAATCAGTGGCGTCGATCTTGAGCACGGCGATGTCTGTGCCGGGATCAGAACCGATCTTTTTGGCCTTATACTCGCGTTTGCTGTTGCCGATGGTGACGATGATGTCGTCTGCACCTTCGACGACGTGGTTGTTGGTCAAAAGATGACCGTCGGGACTGACAATCACCCCGGACCCAAGCCCGAGCGCTTGACGATTCGTCCCGCCTCCGCCGCCGCCACCACCAGGGCCGCCGCCGCCGGGCCCACCGCCACCACCGGGAGGCATGCCGGGAGGCGTGTTGCGGCGCTGACCGCGACGTTGCTGCGGCGCCGGATCAGTCTGCTCGTCTTCATCGGGGATGCCGAAGAAACGCCGGAAGTTTGGATCGCTGAAAAGGGGATTGTTCCGCATCGCTGAGGCGCTGACGTTCCGGGAGGTGGAGATCGTCACCACGCTCGACGAGATCTTTTCCACCACCGGTGCGAAGCTCGCGATCGGCCGCGGCGTCACTGGCGCCGGATCCACCCGGACTGGCGGCGGAGTCCGCTCCAGCTGCTCCGGAGCAGGGACGCGGGTCGCAGCGTCCTGCGCGTAGAGGCTGCCGCCAAGAGGGCCGGCGCACAGCGCGAGGAGGGCGCACCGGATGGAGGTGGTGAGAATCGGATGCTTCATGAGTTTAGTGGGGCGTCTGACAGGGTGGTGCAGTGTACGTTCAATGTGTGCCTTCGCGTCTCGCCTCTGGCCCGCGTGTCAGGAAGCTGGCTGACCGGCTATCTGAATGGACGAAAACTCGGAAGTGACAGAAGGGCTTCTCTACTCTTGTTTGCTTGCTCGCTTATCTTCACCTCGTGCTTCGTATGCCTCCCCGCCTCGTTCTTGCCGTTTTCCTCACCCTTAGCTCCTCCGCATTGGCCGCAGAGATTTCCGCGGGAGGGCCTGCCGCGCAAGGCCTGAAGCCGCATCCGCGCGTGCCGGAGCCCAAGGTCCAGGCGGCCTCGGACGAGTCGGAGAAGACGCTGCTGAAGTTCAAGGTCGATCCCGCTTTCAAGGTCACGACCTGGGCCGCCGAGCCGATGCTGGGGAATCCTGTGGCTTTTACCCTGGACGATCAGGGCAACATCTTCACCGCCGAGACGTATCGCTACCGCTCCAGCGTTCTCGATATCCGGCACTACATGTTCATGCTGGAAGACGATCTCGCCGCCCGTACGACGGACGATCGGATCGCTTTCATCAAAAAGAACTTTCCCAACGACTGGCAGCAGCTGGGGATCGAAACCGAAGTGGTTCGTCGGCTCACCGACGCAAACGGCGACGGTAAGGCCGATACTTCCACGGTCTATGCGGCGGGAATGAACACGCTGCTCGATGGGATCAACTCCGGAGTGCTCGCGTATGACGGTAAAGTCTGGTGCACGAATATGCCCAACCTGTGGCAATTCTCCGGGCTTACCGCGGACGGCGCGGCCGCAAAGCGCGAGTCGCTGAGCTCCGGTTATGGGGTGCGCTTTAGCTTCACGGGACACGATATGCACGGTCTGCAAATCGGTCCCGATGGACGGCTCTATTTCTCCTTCGGGGACCGTGGCGCTCATGTGGTGACGAAAGAGGGGAAGACGCTCGCCTTTCCCGATGAAGGCGCCGTCTTCCGCTGCGAACTCGACGGCTCGCACTTGGAAGTGGTGCACCGCGGCCTGCGCAATCCGCAGGAGCTCGCGTTTGATCAACACGGCAACCTTTTCACTGGCGACAACGACTCCGATCAAGGTGACCGCGAGCGCTGGGTCTACATTGTGCCGGGCGGAGATTCGGGCTGGCGCGTCGGCTGGCAGCACAATCCTCTCGGCAAGGAGAACAACCCCTGGCTCGCGGAGAAAATGTGGGAGCCGCGCACGGAAACGACGCCGTATCACATCCTCTCGCCGATCATAAACATTCCGGACGGCCCCTCCGGCATCACTCACTATCCAGGCACAGGTTTGCCGACGCAGTTCGATGGCATGTTCTTTGTCTGCGGTTTCAAGGGCTCCAGCGCCCGGAGCTCGATTTCCATGCTGAAGGTGAAGCAGGATGGCGCGGACTTTACAATCGAGCACGAGCCCGCGGTTTTCATTGGCGACGTGCAGGCGACGGATGTGGATTTCGGGCCGGACTCGCGCGTTTACTTCAGCGAGTGGGGCGAGGGTTGGGAAGGCACGGGCCGCGGCCGCATTTACAAGCTCGAGCACACCGCCGCGCAGCAGGAACAGGCGGCGCAGATCGCGGAGGTGAAGAAGCTGCTCGGCGAAGGCTTCAAGCAGCGGCCAGTCGCAGAGTTGGCCAGGCTTATCGGGCATAAAGATCAGCGCATTCGCCTCCGGGCGCAGTGGGCGCTGGCGTCGCTGCCGGGAGGCGCGGAGGCATTCCTCACCGTGGCCATGAAAGGCACTGATCGAATCGCGCGACTGCACGGGATGTGGGGCTTCGCGCAAGCCGCAAGACTCGCAGGACACAAGGATGCTGCCTCCGCGCCAGCCGCGTTGCAGCCGCTTGTCGCTCTCCTGGCCGACACTGACGCGGAGATCCGCGCGCAAGCCGCTCACGTGATCGGTGACACGCTAGGCTCGATCTTCGGCGACAAAGCTCCGCAGCAAGTCGCGCCGCTCGTTGGCGCGCTTCTTCCGCTGCTGCGCGATCAGGAACCACGCGTGCAGTTTTTCGCCGCGCAGAGCCTGGCGAAGCTCCGCGCCCCCGAAGCTGCGGGACCAGCCATCGCGATGCTGCGCACGAACCAGGACAAAGATCAGAACGTGCGGCATGCCGCCGTCATGGCGCTCGCGAGGACCGGAGATATCACCGCACTCACCGCTGCTGCAGCCGATACCGACCGGAGCGTGCGGCTCGGTGCGCTGCTCGCGCTCGCGAGACTGGATCGCCCGGAGGTCGCGCAGTTTCTTGCGGACAAAGACCCACTGCTCGTGAAGGAAGCCGCGCGCTTGATCAATGACGTGCCGATTGCAGCAGCGCTGCCGCAACTCGCCGCCCGCCTGGATCAACCGCTGGCCGATACGCAGTTCATGCTGCGCGTGATCAACGCGAACTTCCGCGCCGGCACGCCCGAAGCGGCGCAGCGTCTCGCGAAGTTTGCCGCGACAGCTGAGGCCGCGGAGTTGCTCCGGGTCGAGGCTTTGAAGGCGCTCGCCTCTTGGGCCAAGCCATTCCCGCGCGATCGGGTCGCTGGCGTCTACCGCCCGCTCCCGGACCGCTCCGCAGCGCCAGCCGTGGCTGCGTTGGAGAAAATCGTTCCGCAATTGCTCACCAGCAGCTCGCCGAATCTGGTTATTCAAGCAGTCGACGCAATCAGCGTCCTGGGCGTAAAGCAGGCGAGTCCGGCGCTCATCGAGCTGATCGGTAATTCCAAAGTCGCAGCCGACGTGCGAGGCAAAGCGCTCGAGACGCTCGCTACTTTCAATGATCCGGGCCTTGCGGCGGCGGTAAAGCAAGCCATGGCAGACGTGGATCCGGGTCTCCGCGTCACAGCGATCAGCATGCTCGGGCGGTTGAATCCCGATGAAGCGGCGGAGCAACTTGGCCGCGCCTTTGCCGCATCTGAAGTTCGCGAGAAGAAAGCAATCCTGACCGCACTCGGAAAGCTGAAGAGTGCCGGTGCTGACAAGATCATTTCCCCGCTCCTCGACGGGCTGATCGCCGGCAAGATTGCACCCGAAGCTCAACTGGAGTTGATCGAAGCTGCAGGTGAGCGGAACAGCGATGAGCTGAAGGCAAAGCTGGTCCGATACGAGCAGAGCCTCCCACAAGGCGACCCGCTCGCGCGCTTTACCGCGA
>DASVRY010000168.1:0-9565 GCA_036388395.1 Chthoniobacteraceae bacterium | reverse complement strand
AACGGTCAGGCTTACAGCGAAGGCAATCCTCCACTCGCGCAGCCAAAGCTAAATACGATCGAGAAGTGGCGCTTCATCAATCCCACGATCCATCCGCACCCGATGCACCTTCACCTGGTGCAGTTTCAGGTAATCAATATCGATGGTGAGCCGCAGGATCCATCCGACCACGGTTGGAAGGATACAGTTGTTGTTCCTCCGGGAAGTGAAGTGACGATCCTCGTTAAGTTTAGTGACTATACGGGGCGGTATGTCTTCCATTGCCATAATCTCGAGCACGAGGATTTCGCGATGATGGCCGAGTTTGAGGTGGTGCCATGATCTCGCATCGGTGGAGTTGGTCCGGACCGATTTGGCTCCTCGGGTTCCTCGTTCCTATTGTCGGGGCCGCGTCCGCTTCCGCACAGCTGGAGTGGAAGCACAAGGAGGTCGTTGTCCCGATGAAGGCTGCGCAGGAGGAAGTCGTGGCGCGATTTCCGTTCCGCAACGCAGGGACTCAGCCGATCCAGATCAAAGCCGTGAAGTCGTTTTGCGGGTGTACAACGGTGAGCTTGGAGAAGAAGGAGTTCGCTCCGGGTGAGACGGGAGAGATCGTTGCGACCTATGTGCCCGGCCCGCGGATGGGAACGCAGCGCAACATCATCACTGTGCAGACGGATTTTGCCGGTGAGGAGAAGAGCACGCTAACAGTCGCAGCTGAGATCCCTGTCGTAGCAAAGCTGGAGCGTCCTTTTCTGCTGTGGGCCGAGAACGAAGCCCGGACGCCGAAGACACTCGGAATCATAACGATCGGCAAAGACATCGTTGAGGGGATTGCCATCAGAGCGGCTGATCCGACCCTCCAAGTTCAGGTGGAGCAAATCGATGACACCAGCTATCGCCTGCGCGTGACTCCCACGAAAGGAGAGGTGTCTTCATCGGTTATTCTCGAGGCCTCGTTAGCTGGAAACCAGAAGAAGCGCTTTAGTGCCTACGTGCGCGTGAGGTAGGGTCGATCAGCCGGCAGGCCCTTTAGGCGGAGACTGGAGCTTTTTGCACTTCCTAAGGACATTTTGCCCGTCGGGCATGATCGTCGCTTTAGCTTGGGTGTGACCAACACCCTTACCGCCACCCGGCTCGAGCGCACCGACGGCAGTGTGCTCGCGTTGCCAGGGAATCTGACGATCGGACGTTCGCCGGGCAATGGGCTCGTGCTGCCGACAGAGAGAGCATCGCGGCGTCACGCATCGATTCACGCGCAGGATGGGGGCGAGTTCTGGCTCATCGACCTCGGCAGCGTGAACGGCACTTTTCTCAACAGCCGCCGCGTCTTTCAGCCAGTGCGGCTGCGCGATGGCGACTCGATCGATATCGCCGGTGAGCGCCTGCTTTTTCGTCAGGAGGAATCGGCAGCCGACTCAGAGATGCTCGGCGCCACCGTCGTAACGATGCCCAAGATCGAGCGGGAGCGCTGCTGGCTTTTGGTGGCTGACATCGAGGAGTTCACCCAGCTGAGCCAGCGTCTGGAGCCACAGCAGCTCGCGGTGGCCGTGGGGCAATGGGTGCGAGAATCGCGCGAAGTGATTGAGAAACATGGCGGCGTCATCAACAAGTATCTAGGCGACGGCTACCTGGCATTTTGGCGGGAAGCGCCGAGTGTCAATCAGCAGATCGCTGCGGCGTTGGTGGCGAATCGGGCGCTCCAGGCGGCGGGAGGTTTGAAGTTCCGCCTCGTGCTGCATTTCGGCGAGGTGCTCTTTGGCGGAGTGGCGAGCTTGAGCGAGGAATGTCTCATGGGACCCGAGGTGAACTTCCTTTTCCGCATGGAGAAGGTCGCTGGAGCGTTCCGGGCGCCGATCATGTTCAGCGACGCGGCGCGTGCCGAGATCGAGTCGCTCATGCCATGCGAGCCGGTGCCCGGCGAACACGAGCTAAAAGGCTTCGCCGGGCAGCACCGCTTCCACGTGTTGAAGAGCTGAAGGCGGACTGTGAGTTGCTCGATTTGGGTGAACAACACCGCATATCCACCGACGCTTTCCTGTCTTTCTGCTACTCCTTCTTCACCTTCCCGCCCCAGCTGAGGATCTTCGCTTTCGTTCCCGCTGATTCCGCCTCGGGGATCTGATTGTTTCGCACGTAAAAGAGCGAGAGACTCGACCACGCGAGCTGATCGTTCGGCCGAAGCTCGACCGTTCTAAGCCCCGCCTCGATCGCTTCCAGATAGCGCCCCAGCTTCATCTGCGCCATGCCGAGCGCGTGCCAGCCATCGAAGAACTCAGGATCGAGTTCCGTGCAACGTCGATACTTTTCGACGGCACTCTCGAGCTCCCCGAGCGCGAGGTCACCGTTTGCATCGTCGAAGAGCTCTTCCAGCTCGGCAGGATCAGCCATGGCGGTTGTGGACCGCGGATCGGCTAGCTGCGGGTGGTGATGTTCGCGGCGGTGCGCCGCTCCTTCAGCCAATCCTGAAAGGCCGCGTCCCGGCGCATCGAGGAGACACCCTCCGCAATCATCGTGCGGTCCTTCTTGAACTGCTCCTCATCAACCGGCTGATGCTTGTCGAGGTGCACGATCACACCACCGTCGGCGGTCTTGACGAAGTCACTGACCTGCCCCTCACGCATTTCGATCGACGCGGTGATGATCTCGCGCGCATGCGGCGCGGCCATATCCGGCTGCATGAGCGAGAAGGCGGGGAACTTCTCCACCTTGGCACCCGCGGCTGCGGCAGCATCGGCAAAGGATTTGCCGGCTTTCTGCTCCGCGAGAATCTTGTTGCGGAGTTCCGTCGCCTTCAGCTCGAGGGCCTCCTGCGAGCGCTCCTGTTTGATCTGCTCTGCCAGCTGTGGCTTGGCTTCTTCGAAGGTTAGCGGTCGCGCCGGCGCGATACTTGCGAGATGCAGGACGTAGTAGCCGTTGTTGGTTGTGATCACGTCACTGTTTGGCTCCGCCTCGGTCAGGCGGAAAGCGGCCTCGGCCACTTGCGGCGAGCTTCCCAGTTCCGGCGGGGTTTGCCCGCGGGTGAACTCCGGCGACTCGGCCGGCGTGACGTTGAACTTCGCCGCCACTTCATCGAGTTTCGCGTCCTTTGCGGTCATCGCGACGGTCAGCTCCTGCGCTTGATCGGCCAGCTTGCTCATCGCCTCGACCCGCTCCTTGCCCACGAGCGGTTTGTCCGTCGGCGGAGTGAACGCGACGAAGCGCACCTTGCGCTTCTCCTCGGACTTCAGCGTCTCTTTACGCTCTTCGTAGATCTTCTTCAGGTCTTCATCGGAGACCTGCGTGCTTGCCAGAAAATCGGCGAGCTTTACCTGCACGTATGAAAGCTCCGTCTTCCGGTTCCGCATCTCGTAGTTGGAGCGAACCTCACTGGCTGGTGCGGGGACGGTGGTCCCAATCAGCACCTTCAGCTTTTCCAGGCGCGTGCGATCGCGAACGATCTCTTCGAGCTGATCGGCAGAGAAGCCGTTCGGCGCGAGGACGTTGGCGATGAACTCGTTGTATTTGCGCGAGTCGTAGGCGCCATTCGTCTGGAATGCCGGCAACTGCTGGATCGCGGTAACGATCTCATCATCGGTCGTCGTGATCCCGAGGGCATCCGCTTCGTGGCGCAGCACCAGCGTGTTCATCACGAAGTTTTCCCGCGCTTCATCGAGCGACCGCGCGTTGCCAGCCAGCGTCTGGAGCAGATCGAAAAGCATCAGCCGTTGACCCACTTCGAATTTCCGCGAACCGCGTTGGAAGTCAGCGATCGTCACGCCGCGCCCGTAGGCCGTGGCGACGCGATCCGAGCCAATCTGATCGACCCGCGTTCCATTATAGAACCAGACGAAACAGATTATGATGACGACGGTGACGACAATCATCAGCCCCTGCTGATATTTGCGGATGAGATTTACCATGAGGGAATGAAGTGTTTCGCTATTGATTTTGCTACTCGCGATCACTACGTTGCCGTCCGCGAATCGCGTATGAAGCTACGTTTCCGTTTCCCCCGCCTTCAACTCCTTTTTCTGCTCGGCTGCAGCGTCCTCCTTTCTGGAGATGCGCTAGCGCAGGCGCCGGCAGGCCAGGGGACGGTAAAGCTGCGCACTGGCGCCATTCAGACGGGCACCATCCTTGGTGTGACCTCGGCGGGCGTGGAGATTCAGTTCGGAACGAACAAAGCGGCTTTTCCGCTGAACATGATCACCGAAGTGCAGATGCCTCCGCCTCCTGAGTTGGCAGCAGCGCAAAAGGCTTACGGCGAGCGCAATTACCCCGCTGCGCTGACTGCGCTTCGTAAGGTGACGGACAAGTTCAAAGGACTCCCAACGGATTGGGCGCAGCTTGCCACGAGCATGATTGGCGACCTTCACGTCGCGATGAACGAGCTTCCAAAAGCGGAGGCCGCTTACAAAGATTTTCAGAAGCTCTATCCTGGCGGCGGGTCGATGCAGGCCGAAGTCGGGATCGCACGCATCGCGGTGAGCCGGAAAGATTTAGCAGGCGCGAAGCAAAAGCTGCAGCCCATCGCGGATGCCGCGCTGAAAGAGAAGTCCGTGCCGCGCGCGAATGCCTTCGCCTACAGCCAGGCATTTTACGTCCTTGGCCAGATCAAAGAGTCCGAGGGCGACGCGGCAGGTGCGCTGGAAGATTATCTTCGCACCGTGACGTTGTTCTATGATGATCCAGCTGCAGTTGGCGCAGCCAAGCAGCGCGCCGATGCGCTGCGTGCAGATGCGAAGCAGAAACAGCAGCCTCTTTTCATTCCCTAACTTTTCGCTACTTTCCAAAAACCCTCCATGATCCTCCAACCCAGTCTCCGGCGCGTCCTCTCCACTGCACTCCTCCTCGCGGTTCTCCTCCTAGGGTATTCCACTGGCTTCGCCGCTGAGGGTGAAGCGGCAGCCGGTGCCGCCGCTCCTCACGGTGATGTGTCGGTTTGGGAGACGATTAAAGAAGGTGGCCCGCTCATCATGGCTATCTGGGTGGCGATTATCGGCACCTCGATCATCATGGTGACGCTCATCGTGCAAAACTCGATGACGCTCCGCAAAGACAAGCTCGCTCCGCCTCCACTTGTCGACTCCTTGCAGCAGACGATCAACGCCGGCAACTACCAGGAAGCTTGGGAGACGTGCAACGCGAACAATAACTACGTCGCGAACGTGCTCAAAGCGGGCCTCAGCCGCCTCGGTCGTGGACGGGAAGCAGTGGGCGACGCCGTCTCCGAACATGGCCTCCGGGAAGCCACCCTCCTCCGCACGCGGAATAGCTATCTTTCGGTTATCGGAGTTGTCGCTCCGATGATTGGTCTGCTCGGCACCGTTATCGGCATGATGGGTGCATTCGCAGTGCTCGCCGGCAGCGGTATCTCCGATCCGCGGCAGCTTTCCGGTAAGATCGGTGAGGTGCTCCTCGCAACAGCGAGCGGTCTCTTCATCGCGATCCCGGCGTTCGTCGCCTATTATGTTTTCCGCAACCGCTCGCAAATGTGCATCGTGCATGCCGACGACGTGGTGAATAACCTCCTCTACGATATCCCTTACGAAGAGCTGCAGGGTGTGCACATCGGTCAGAACTTCAATGCTGGCGTTCCAGATGCCGGCTTCTCTGCAGGCGCTCGTAAAGTCTCGATGGCGCTCACCACGAATTGCCCTGTTTGCAATGGCGGCGTGACTGCAGGCGTGAACCCTTGCCCGCACTGCGGGGCGACGCTCGACTGGGCGGGCTAGTAGCTGAGTTCTGCAACCAACGCCAGCGATGCACCACAAATCCAAAGGGCAAAAGGCGCGGGCTCAGACGCGGCTGCCTCCGGAAGAGGATCCGGAGTTTCAGATCGCTCCGATGATCGACATCTTGCTCGTGCTGCTGGTTTTCTTCATGTCGATCACATCGACGGAAGTGCTGCAGGTAAATGAGGCAGTGCGGCTCCCAGTGGCGAAGGACGGCAAGGATCCCAAAGACATCGAGGGTGGCCAGGTAACCGTGAACGTCCTCTGGAATGCGATGACCGGCGCCGGAGCAGGCACTTTCGAGATCGATAACAAGACCTACACTCAGGCAACTGAGCTGACTCCGTTCTTTGAAGCAAAGGTCGCGCAGTCACCAGACATGCGAGTTCTCATCCGTGCCGACCGGGAAGTGAAGTATGACTTCCTCAAGTCGCTCCTCAAGGCGATTGGCGCAGCGAAGGTAAGCAACGTGACCTTCTCCGTCGTTGACAAAGAAGGCGGCAAGTAACCCCTCAAAACTTAACTAACTATGGCCGGATCTGTAGGTTCTGATGATGGTGACATGGGCTTTCAAATCGCCCCGATGGTCGACGTGGTCTTCGTGCTCATGCTTTTCTTCATGGCGAGCGCGGGGTCGCAGGTGGTGACCAAGGAGCTGAACATCGCTCTGCCTGCCGGAGTTGGCACTGGCCAAGGGGCGGCAGTGACACCAATCATCATCGAGATCAGTGCGGAGGGGATCGTCTCGATCAACGAGACTCAATATGGTCAGCCTGGAGACAAGACTCTCCCGGCCCTTCGGGAATGGCTGACGAATTCGCGTGAAACTTTTGGCTCGGAAGATCCTGTGATCATTCGACCCAGCCCAGACAGCAAACACGAGCGCATCATCGACGTGCTAAATGCCGCTGCTGCTTCGCAGGTTAAGAACCTGACCTTTAGCTAGCAGAGCACTCCGTGCGGCGGAGCGTTCAACTGCGGATGCAGGCAAGCCGCTCGGCAACAAAGAGGTAAGTTCACACTGTGAGCTTTCCGTTGAAGCCAAAGAAGGCGGCAAGTAACCCCCCAAGCATAACTAACTATGGCCGGATCAGTAGGTTCTAATGATGGCGACATGGGCTTTCAAATCGCCCCAATGGTGGATGTGGTCTTCGTGCTCATGCTCTTCTTTATGGCAAGCGCAGGCTCGCAGATCGTGACGAGGGAGTTGGATATTGCGCTGCCTTCAAATCCGACGCCCGGCTTCAAGCCAACGGTGACTCCAATCATCATTGACGTAAGTGCAGAAGGAGTAGTTTCGGTGCACGATACGCAATACGGCCAGCCAGGAGACAAGACCCTTCCGGCGCTCCGCGAATGGCTGACCAACTCCCGTGAAATGTTCGGGTCTGAGGATCCGGTCATCATTCGTCCCAGTCCGGACAGCAAACACGAGCGTATCATCGACGTGCTAAACGCCGCGGCTGCCTCGCAGGTTAAGAACCTGACCTTTAGTTAGGACGCACACGAGGAGGGTTGGGCCGCTGTTACTGGCAGAGTTCATCCTCCGATTCCAGGCGGGGAGCTCGCCATGCATAGTCATCCCGCGCGAAGCCGCGGGACCCCGCCGTGTTACGAGCGGCATGCCCCCGCGCAGTGCGGGTGTCTTGATTAGGTTTGTCCGCTGGTCCAGTCCTCAGTGCGCGCTATCCGGCGGAGCCTCGGTCTCCGACTGCGCTCCCGTCGCTGAAGCTCTTTGCGCTTCCCTCGGACCTACTGGGCTTTTGCGGCTCTAGGACGGGCGGACCGTCGGCTCCGCTTCGGTCACAGAGCTAAGCTCACTTCATGATCGGCTTGTCGCGGGCGCTGGTCTGTCGCAACTTCCGCGCTCTTCATGTCGATCTCTACTCCATTCCCGGGTCAGCGTTGGGTCAGCGATAGCGAGCCGGAGCTCGGTCTTGGCATAGTCCTGCAGGCCTCATTTGGCCGCGTGGAACTCTTTTTCCCCGCTGCAAATGAGCACCGCCAATATGCCCTAAAGGGCGCACCGCTCCGGCGCGTGCAATTCAAGGAAGGCGATCGAATCAAGACGCACGATGGGACGAATCTCGTCGTGGATGTAGCGGAAGAGCAGAAAGGGCTCCTTGTCTATCACGCTGGCGAGCGCCTCGTCCCTGAAGCGGAGCTCGCGGATACGATCAGCTTCAGCAAGCCCGAGGATCGGCTGCTCGTCGGACAAGTGGATGATCTCCGGACATTCGATCTTCGCGTGGCGACGCTTTTCCACCGAACTGCGCTCCGCCAGTCGCCAGTGCGCGGCTATGTGGGTGGTCGCGTAGACCTGATTCCGCACCAGATGTATATCGCTGCCGATATGGCTTCGCGCCTTGTGCCGCGGGTGTTGCTCGCGGATGAAGTGGGCCTTGGAAAAACAATCGAAGCCAGTCTCATCCTGCATCGCCTGCACCTGACTGGGCGTGCCGAGCGCGTGCTCATCCTCGTGCCGGAGCCGCTTATTCATCAGTGGTTCGTCGAGCTCCTCCGGCGCTTCAATCTGCTCTTTAGCCTTTTCGATCAGGAGCGCTGCGAGGCCATCGAGCAGCACAACCCAGAAGCGAACCCGTTCCTCGATAGCCAGCTCGTGATCTGCAGCGTGCCCTTCCTCGCGGAGAACCCGCGGCGGGCGGAGCAAGCACGCGCGGCGGGCTGGGATCTGCTGATCGTCGATGAAGCGCATCATCTCACGTGGAGTCCCGACGCCCCGAGCGCGTCGTATCAGCTCGTGGAAGGCCTCGCCGCGCAGACGCCCGGAGTGCTTCTCCTCACCGCCACTCCGCAGCAGCTCGGGCCGGAAGGACACTTCGCCCGACTACGGCTGCTCGATCCGAACCGATACGCCGATCTCGGCGAATTCCTGAAAGAGGCGACTCACTACGAGCGCGTCGCCGAGGCGGTCGATCGGCTGCTCGAGGCCAAGGCGCTCAGCCCGGACGACGAAGCCCTCTTTAGTGCAAAATCCGAGCGCATCCGCCGCCATCTCGAAGAGCTCGCCGCGGGCGATGCAGATGCGCGCCAGCGACTTATCCCGGAGCTGCTCGACGCCTTTGGCACGGGACGCGTGATGTTCCGCAATACACGCGCGGCGCTCTCCGGTTTCCCGGAGCGGGAGGCACACCTCATCCCCCTCGACGTTCCTGCCGGGGCTGCCGCAGATGCGGCGAAGATCAAGTGGCTCGCGACATTTCTCAAGAAGCTCGAAGCGAAAGTGTTGCTCATCTGCCGTACCCGCGCGCTGGCCGAGCAGATCCACGAGCAGCTTCTCCGGGAGCTCAACGTCAACGCCGGCCTCTTCCACGAAGGCCTCACGCTGCTCCAGCGCGACCGGAATGCGGCTTACTTCTCCGAGGCGGACGGCGCGCGGATTCTCATCTGCTCGGAGATTGGCAGCGAAGGGCGCAACTTCCAGTTCGCCCATCACCTCGTCCTTTACGATCTCCCGGCGGACCCGGAGTTGCTGGAGCAGCGCATCGGTCGTCTGGATCGCATAGGCCAGACCGCGACGATTCAGATCCACGTGCCGTACCTGCGCGAGAGCGAAGCCGAGGTGCTCGCTAGGTGGTATCACGAAGGGCTCGGCGCATTTGAGAAAAACCTGCACGGTGCCGCGGAAATCGCGCACACGCTGGCCGAAGAACTCGCCGCGCTGCGGGAGAGCTTCGACGCCAAGCGACTCAAAGCATTCCTCGCCCGCTCGAAAAAGCTGCGGTCCAGCGTCGCGAAGAAGCTTGAGCGCGGACACGATCGCCTGCTGGAGCTGAACTCATGCCGGCCGGAACGCGCGCAAAAGATCATCGACCAGATCCGCGTGCTCGATGCGGATGTCGCCTTTG
>DASVRY010000167.1:0-5191 GCA_036388395.1 Chthoniobacteraceae bacterium | reverse complement strand
ACGCAATCTATACGGTGCCGAACTACGCCGAAGGGTATTGCACGGATGATAACGCGCGGGCCCTCATACTCACGGTGCTGCTCGAGGAGCTCGAGAGTCACGCTTCGGCCGAAAGCATCGAGCTGCTCGCCGGAAAGTATCTGGCGTTTATGGCGGCGGCCTTCGAGCCGAAGGTTAGCCAATTTCGTAACTTCATGGGCTTCAATCGGGAGTGGCTGGAAACGCACGGATCCGAAGATAGCCATGCCCGCGCGATCTGGGCGGCAGGCACTGCGCTGGGGCGAACAAGCAATGATGGTTATCGCAAGCTGAGCGCGATGCTCTTCGAGCGCGCCCTGCCCGCGGTGGAGGGATTTAGCTCACCACGCGCCTGGGCCTTCACGCTCATTGGCATTCACGAATACCTCAGGCGGTACTCGGGAGACCGGGTGGCCAATGCAATGCGCGATGTGCTCACGGAGCGACTGCTAAACATTTACCGCCGCGTGAATGAACCGGGATGGTCGTGGTTTGAAACGACGGCGAGCTACGATAATGCACGCGTCTCGCAGGCGCTGATCTTGAGCGGCTATTGGACGTCGCTGCCGGAAGCGCTCGATGTCGGCCTAAAGTCGCTTCGGTGGCTGCTCGAGTGCCAGACATCCAAGGAAGGGCATTTCCAGCCGATTGGGTGTAACGGCTTTCACCAGCAGGGGAAGGTTCGCGCCGCGTTTGATCAGCAGCCGATCGAGGCGTGCGCCATGGTGGCGGCTTGTCTCGAGGCATATCGGGTGACAAAGGACGAGCAGTGGTGGCTGGATGCGCGCCGGGCTTTCGAATGGTTCCTCGGCCGCAATGACCTCGGGATTCCGCTGTACGACAGCGCAACTGGCGGGTGCCACGACGCGATTCATCAGGATGGGGTCAACGAGAATGAAGGTGCAGAGTCCACTCTGGCCTTTTACCTCGCCCTCGCGGAAATGAAGCTTGCGCAGAACACCGTCGAGGCCCGATCACGTTGACTAACTTATGAGCACCCCTGTGGTTTGCATCCGGCGGCGGGAGATTAAAATCGAGCCGGATAGTTCGCGGGTGCTGATCCGACCATTCATCCCGTCGCCACCTCAGCGGATCGTGAATGTGCTCGGCCGCGGGATGAGCCTTTCGGAAGAGGAGACCGAGAGGGAACTCGCGAGGATCATGGAGGAGTTCGGGAATCGCCATGCGCGCATCGAGCAGATGCTGCTGCGGCATTTCGAGCGCGTGCGTGGACATTTGCCGACCAGTCATGAGCTGTCCCGTGCGCGTCAGCTCTTCCTCGGCGCGCTTTTTACTGGTGAGTATGCGTTGGAGTCGGCCGCGTTGTTCAATCCGTCGATCGTGCCGCACCCGGATCAATCGGGGCTTCCGGACGGAGCGTTGCGGTTTGTGATGAGCCTCCGGGCGACGGGCGAGGGACACATCTCATCGATCGAGTTCCGGAGCGGGGTGATCAAGTCGGGATCCGATATTCACCTGGATCCAGCTTCCCGCTTCGTCACTACGCCGGAGCTGGTGCCGAACCCCACATATAACAAGGCGTCGTTCGCATTCAAACTCGCGGAGATGGACCTAGATAACGTCTGCATGGAGATGCTCATGGAGACGCTGGACGAGACGTTTACTCTCGCGGATCTCGATCGTGGGGTAGGGACGATGCGCCGGCGTGCTCAGGTGGAGACGCGCGATGAAAACCGGACCGTCGAATGCGTCCGCTGGCTGGCTGAGAGTAACTATGAGATCGCTTTCGACGAGAGGATCCCGCTGTCGGAGCGGATCATCTTCCCAGTCTCATCGAATGAGAGCAACGGCATCGAGGATGCGCGGTTTGTGCGGTTCACCGAAGATGATGGGAGCGTGTGCTACTACGCTACCTATACCGCTTACAATGGGCGCGTGATTCTACCGCAGTTGATTCACACGACGGATTTCCTGAACTTCCGGGTGATCACGCTTAATGGCCGTGCCGTGCAGAACAAAGGCATGGCGCTCTTTCCGCGGCGGATCGATGGCCGATACGTAATGCTCTCGAGGCAGGATGACGAAAACCTGTTCATCATGTTTTCCGACAACGCGCATTACTGGCATGAGCATCAGCCGCTCCTGCAGCCGGACGAGCCGTGGGAGTTTGCGAAGATCGGCAACTGTGGTTCGCCGATCGAGACTGAGGCCGGATGGCTCGTGATCACACATGGAGTCGGTCCGATGCGTAAATATTGCATCGGAGCGATCCTGCTCGATCTGGAACAGCCGGATAAGGTGATCGGCCGGCTCAGGTCGCCTTTGCTGGAGCCAGAAGGCAACGAGCGGGAAGGGTATGTCCCAAATGTGGTCTATACCTGCGGCGCGCTCATTCACGGAAGCGAGCTGATCTTGCCTTACGCGATGAGCGACAAAGCTTCGAGCATCGCCACGGTCGATGTGGAGGCGCTGCTCAGCGCGCTACTTAGCTCGTAGGAGCGAGCGTCGGCTGCGCAGGGGCCTTCTTTGCCCGAGGAGCACGCTTGGCTGCGACCTTGGAAGCCTCCACCTGTGGTGCCGCCTCGCGAGGAGTGCGGCGGATACGCACGCGGCTATTTGGGCCGCTGCCGTAATATTTCACGCCATTCCAAAAGCCCGGATCCGCTTGCTTGTGAGAAAACTCGAGCACTGCGCCCGTGATCTTCGCCGAGAACGTTTTTCTGGCGACGTCGTTGAGCACCTTATCGAGGCCGCTGGTGCCCGCTTTTTTCAGGTCTTCGACGAGAGCTGCATGAAGTTCCTGACTGGTTGGAGTGGGCATAAGGTTTTCACCCTACCCTTAAAAGCGGCTTATGTCCAAGCTTGCTTCCTTCAGCTTCGCTCATCGAGACGAGCTTGAAGCTGACCGACGACCGCGCGGAAGCCAGTTGACGAGGTGGTTTAAAGCGGCAAGGCTGCGCGCATGGGCGATAAATCTCCAAAAGCGAACCAGAAGCAGCAATCCCAGAAGCAGACGAAAGGCGCCGCTTCCAAACAGAAGAAAGACGCAGCTGCGACGGCAAAGCAGGTGCCATCTAAGCCCAAGAAGTAAGCCCGGCGGCGTAGAGCCGACAGGTTGATCGGCCACACCTCCGCTCCGAGTCCCGAGGAGCGACCTGCGTGTGGAGATGGTTCCGCGCGCCGTGTGGCTCGCGGGTTCATTCATCATCGGCACAAGACCGGGTATCGCATCGATGGGATGACGCCGGTGACTTTCTGCCGCGCTCTCGCACCGCTCCAACTCGCCCGCAGCACCCACGCGGACCGTCTGTTTCGCACAACACTCCATGTCTGAATTCATCGACTTTCTCCTTCACGCGGAAGCGCACCTCGTGCAGTTCATCGCGAACTACGGCATGCTCGTTTACGCGCTGCTTTTCCTGATTATCTTCTGCGAGACCGGGCTGGTTGTTACGCCCTTCCTACCGGGTGATTCTTTGCTCTTTGCGGTCGGCGCGATTGCCGCGCAGGGGCTGATTGACTGGCAAATCGTTGTGCCGCTTCTGCTTGTGGCGGCAATCGGCGGGGACGCGGTAAACTATTCGATCGGCAACTGGATTGGGCCTCGAGCTTTCAAGTCGGACTCACGGTTTCTGCGCCGCGACTATCTGCTCAAGGCGCAGGAGTTTTACGTCAAATACGGCGGTCGCGCGATCGTGCTCGCCCGCTTTGTCCCGATCGCCCGCACCTTTGCGCCCTTTGTCGCGGGGATCGGCACGATGCGTTATCGCGATTTCCTGCTCTACAACGTAGCTGGAGCCATACTCTGGATCGGCAGTTTCGTCGGGCTGGGGTACTGGTTCGGAAATCTTCCCTTCGTGAAGAGCAACATGAAAGTCGTGATCCTCGCGATCATCGTTGTGTCAGTTCTCCCGATTGTGATCGAGTTCATCAAAGCCCGCAGGGCGCCGAAAGCCGCACTGCCCAAGACGGAGCCGACGCCTACGGTGGAGTAGGTACCAACCCGGAGTGATCACCGCTCGGTGCGATCGACCTCGTTCTGATGCGCTTCGATCGCGTCGAGCACACTTTCCGGCGCGACGTCTTGCTCGAGTTCCTCCAGCCCGTGGTGCTGGGATGTGTCGATCTCAAGCCGTTCGGCAATCTGCTTCACGAGCGTGATCAAGCGCGTGACCTCGTGTTCCGCAAGCAGGCTGACCTGCAGGTCGAGGTCCGCGCGTTGATCGGCTTGCGCGGCCATGCGGTTTTGCGAGATGAGTACGAACGTGGAGAGAAAGATTGCTTCCACGGAGGCGAACATCGCGAGAGTGACAAAGGACGGGTCGAACTTCGGGAGCGGCACCGCGGGAAGGTTCACGATGATCCAGGTGCTGAAGAGCACGAGGTGGATGTAGACAAACAGCATGCTCCCGGTGAAACGGGTGACCACATCGGCCATCCGGAGCTGGAGTGATTTCTGCCGATCTTCTGACCGGCGACGCTCCAGAACCGTCCTGATGTTTCGATGCATGACTTCCGTCATGCCGCCGCTTCGATCTTCGTGGATTGGTTCGTTCGTTTTCATCGCGTCAGGGGCTCGACTCTCATCGAAGTTCGGGCTGCCCACAGCCGTCGTACTTGTGCTGACACCAAAGCTGCTGAGTAGTTCGCGCTGCTCACCGAAGTGCAAACGCGGGACTTGGCCCCGGCGCTTTCGTGGGCGAGGGTAGGCCGATGCAATCCCCGCGCACTCCCGTGAAGTCGCTGACGCTCGATGAGCTCGGCGCGCGACTCGGTGCGCTCGGACAGCCCGGCTACCGGGCAAAGCAGGTCGCGCAGTGGCTTTATGCAAAGAAGGTGAAGTCTTTCGCGGAGATGAGCGACCAACCGGCGGCGCTGCGCGCGCAGCTCGCGGAGTCGTTTACTTTCGACGAGCTGGAAACCGTCCGCGTGCTCGGGTCCGAAGATACGACTCGCAAGTTCCTCTTCCGGCTCAGCGACGGCGCGCTCATCGAGTCGGTGCTCATTCCCGCGTCACCCGCGCTGTATGGGGAAGCATCGGATCGCCGAACGATCTGCATCTCGACCCAGGTCGGGTGCGCTTACGGCTGCAAATTCTGCGCGAGCGGCCTGGATGGATGGACGCGAAATTTGCAGCCGGCGGAGATCGTGGAGCAGGTGCTGAAGGTGGAGGAAATTGGCAATGAGCGGATCAACAACATCGTTTTCATGG
>DASVRY010000166.1:0-8819 GCA_036388395.1 Chthoniobacteraceae bacterium | reverse complement strand
CTTCAAGGATGCGATACCGTCGGAATAGACAATGTGAAAGTGGTGCTTGAGGTCGAACGGGATGTCTTCGGAGTTATTCGTCAGGAGTATAACTCGCTTTCCGAGAGCGTGCGCATACCCAACCTCATAGAAGACATTCGGGTTCCGCCCGGACATATCCGCGACGATCAGGTCAGCTTTTGCAATTTGATTATAGATGCGCTCGAGCATGGTTTCTTCGAAGATTTGTTCATCGACACGCTCGCAGTAATAACCTGCATCAGTGCAAGCGGCCTTGATACCGAGAACGTAAGTGTCGGTGAAATCAGGGCTGAACGGCATCAGCACGAACGCGAATGGTTTTGGCTGCATCTCACCAACGATTTTGCCACCGTCACCGCACATTGAACAGGTTCGAGTTCGATAACGCCGCTTCCGCGGTGTGAAGCTGGCGCCCGGAGACCTCGACACACTCCAGACAAAGGAGATTGCAACCTGACCTGAAAACTAAATGCGGGCGGTACGCTCACGGGGCCACAGCAGGTTAGATGAGGTCTCCGTCAAACCGGAGGTCATGCGCTCAGTCTCCGTCGCTTTCCATGACGAACTTCAAACGGCCGAGCGCCTGTTCCCACTGACGCGCGATGATGTCCAGCGACTGACGCGCGGCCTCCATCTGCGGAGGCTCAAACTGCCACAGGCGCTCACGCCCCACCTTGACGTGGTGCACCAGGCCGGCCTCGGCCAACACCTGCAGGTGTTTAGTCACGGCCTGGCGGGTCATCGCCGTAGTGGCGGTGAGTTGCGCAATGGAGAACGCGCCGCCTGCGCAGAGCACGACGATGAGTTGCAGGCGGGTTCTGTCGCCTATGGCGAAGAACACGCAGGCGAGTTCAGCCGTGGGCTTCGGCAGCAAGTTGTCCTTGGCTCGCGGCATAGCGGTCGATGTTTTTCAGCTGGGCTTCCCAGCCGTTGGTGTTCATGCGGAAGGCTTCCAGTCGGCGGTCAGGTGAGACTTTGTCAAAGCCGCGGCGTCGAAATGCGGCGTTTGCATGTAGTCCGCATAGCCGCGGAATGACGTGTTCTTCCAAGCAGAGTTGATTGGATCCGCCCGGGGTTTTCTGAGGCTGCCTAACGTCTTCATGTGGACGTATCCGATGCCGGCTTGCTCCAATGAGACCTTTAGTGCATCGCCCCCAAACTGTGGGTCGTAACGCGAGCCGGGCACCGTACGGACATCAGCGAGCCGCCGCACTTCGTGCGCTCGCAGCATCCCGACGAACTAGTCGATAGGGGCGCGTCGAATGCACAATCGTGCGCACAATCGGCTTGGCGTGACGCCTACTTGTTCCGAAGCAGGATCTGCGATCCGCGCTTCTCGATCTGGCCGCGCACCATTTCCGCGATCGCGGTGAGGATCCACGGCAGGTCGATCTCCACACGCACACTGTCGTCCATCACGTAAATGCGGCCACTAACGGTCTGCTTCATCGCCACGACGTTGAAATGCAGATCGTCGCCGCGCCATTCCTCTTCGAGCGAAGAGATGTAGGGGGCCAGCTGCGGCTTCATCTCCTCCAGTCCCTCACGGATGCGTTTGATGGCCTCAGCCTTGGTGTGCTGGTGCGGCATGGTAACGATGACGGGCTTCTTCATGGCTTCTCCTAGTGCTCCTGAAGAGTTTGGAAAGCACAACCGTGTGTCGAGGTCACGCTTCGGGTAGAGGGGAATGGCACATGGAACACGTAGAAGCACCATCGGTGGCTTTGGCGTTCAGTCCTTTTCATATGCGGGACACGCAGCGATCATCTGGGCCATCCTCTCTCCGCTTCCAGCCTTCCGCCCATGATTCCCCGCGGATACCGTGCGCTTTGTAGTGGGTGGCTTAGATTATCGTAACCAAATCATAGCCGCTCATCGCTGGCCTTTCCTGCGATCATTCTCCAGTGAACGCAACACGCTGGCGGCTCCCTCGGAATCGCCAACAGCCTCAACAACCCGAACTACGATGGAACCGATGAAGCCCATGTCGCCAATGAAACCGATGCAAGCGCCAAAGCGCTGGTGGCCGCAGGAGCTCGGTGAGAACCCCAACTCCGCAGGCGGACAGAACGAGTTGCGTTACGCATTTTTCGGCGATCAACAGCGGCTCGCAGTCGATACCGGCGATGGGAAAGCCCAAGTGTTTGATACGGGCGATCATCGCATCTCTGGCGTGCAGCAACACCAGAGCGGCGGCGGAAGGAAAGTGACGTTCACCAGCCAGCACGGCGAAGTCGATCTGACCACGCTGAAACCGGCCTGATGAACCGCTAACCCGTCGTCAGCGGGCTATAGCATCTCCAAAGGCCGTTTCTTGTCGGGAGGCGCGAAAGCGGCGTCGATTGCTGCGAGATCGTCTACGGTTAGCTTGATGCTCGCAGCGGCGGCGTTCTCGCGGAGGTGATCGAGGTTGCTCGCTTTCGGAATCGCGATAACGCCGGGCTGCCGGAGCGCCCATGCAATGGCGATCTGCGCGGGCGTTGCGTCGTGCAGACGCGCTACTTCGAGTAGCGCTTTGTTCTTCAAAAGCCGTCCGGCCTGGCCGACCGGCGAGTAAGCCATCACCGGCATTTGGCGCTCCCGGCACCAGGAAAGCAGGGCGAATTCAATGCCGCGCGCCTCCGGGTTATAGAGCACCTGATTCGTCGCGCAGTCATCGGCCATGGCGCCGAGTTCCTTCATGTCGTCGATGTCGAAGTTGGAGACGCCCCAGCGACGAATCTTACCACTAGTGCGCAAGGCCTCGAATGCCTCAACAGTTTCTGCGAGCGGCGTCTGCCCTCGCCAGTGCAGCAGATAGAGATCAATCACGTCGGTGCCGAGCCGCTGCAAGCTGCGCTCACACGCCCGCGGCAACTCGCGGCGGGAAGCGTGGTGCGGGTAAGCCTTTGTCACCAGAAAGACCCGATCGCGCAGCCCTTCAATAGCGCGTCCCACGATCTTCTCTGCCGCGCCATTGCCATACATCTCGGCCGTGTCGATCAGCGTCATGCCCAGCTCCACTCCTGTGCGAAGCGCCGCCACTTCCTCTGTCTCATCTCGCTCACCTTCGCCAAACTTCCAGGTGCCTTGCCCGAGCACCGGGACATTTGTGCCGTCAGTAAACTGGATGGTATTCATAAGACTAGGTGAGTGATTGCTTCTACAGCTAACGGCTGGCCGCGGAATGCCCGCCGACAAATTTCTCGATTGTCAGCAAGATACGTTGATCAACGTCGTCCTGCGTTTCACCGCTGGCCTTGAGCTGTGTCTTTGTGGCGAGCAGCGAGTGATCGCCGCCTTCCACGACATACAGCTCATTCGTCGCGCTCATCTCCCCACGTACTCGCGCGGACATCCAAGGGACAAAGTGAATCGCGCGTGCCTTGCACGAACAGGATCGGCGTGGACAGCTCACGCAGCACTTTGTCGCGCAGTTTGGCGCAATCACCTCCACCGCAGAGCGGATACCCGAGGCAAACCACTGCCGACACGGGTTCCTGCAACGACAGGTGACATCCCACACGTCCACCCATGCTCTTTCCAATCAGCACAAAAGGTCCGTCGTGCGACTGCCGCGCTTCCTCCAGCGCGGCGCGATGCGCCTCGATAAGCTTCGGCAGCGGGTCCGGTCGGCTGCGGCCGGCCGTCAGATACGGGTAGTCGAAGGCGACGACGCTCCCGATCGTCGCCAAAAGCTCCGTCCAGCGCAGCATCCACGGATGCGACGACGGAGCGCCTGCGCCGTGAGCAAAGAGGAATAAAGGTTTGTGCTTCAAAGTCTCGCGTCCCTGCCTACAGCATGCGTACTAGTGGGGTGTCGTTGGAGTTCTCATCGAAAAAACAGTGCTGTCTTCGGGATCGTCGAAGTTAGCAACATGAGTAAATTCACGCTTCGCTAGCACACGAGTGGACGCATTGACTCTGCGAATCGTCGTGGTAAAGCGCGGCCCACGCATGAGGGTCAGAGCGCTCTAGGACGCCGCCCACTTGGTGAGAACTTGCGCGCTAGCATCATGGCAGGGCCGAGAAGAAGGCGTGGAGCTTCCCGGAGTCGAGTTGATCGTCCGTGCGCACGCCGCTGCAGAGGTCGAGACCGAACGCCTCAACGGCGGCAACCGCTTCGGCGACGTTGCCTGCCGTGAGGCCACCCGCGAGGAACACGGGAACGCCGGCCGTCTCGCGGATGCGGCGGCTGATCGCCCAATCGTGAGTGCGCCCGGTGCCTCCGAGGAGCTTCACAGCCAGGCTTGTATTACCGGAGTCGAGCAGTAACGCCTGCACATGCTCAGCAGCCGCTCGGGCGAGGTCCAGTGCTTCCGGACCAGTAACGTGGATAACCTGCACGAGCGCGATGCCGGGCAGCTCGCGGCGCAAGTCGCCGTAGACCGAAGCGTCCACATAGTCGCAGAGCTGGAGGGTATTAGTTCCGCAGCGGCGCTGCTGACCAATGATCGCTTCCGCCGAGGTCGCAGAAGTCAGAAGGAAAGTGCCAATCGGTGGCGGAACTTGCCGTGCAATTTCCGCAATCGCCTCCTCCGGGATGACTCCAGGGCCGCTCGGCATTGATGAGACGAGCCCCAACGCCGAAGCGCCGCCGGTGATCGCCGCGCGCGCCTCTGCAGGAGAGGCGATACAACAAACCTTAACTCGTGGCGCAGTTTTCATTTCTTGAATCATCGGGAGATAGCTTCATCCGGCGCCCTTTTAACTCTCCCGCGGGCCGACGGGGAATGCCGATGTCCTTGGCCGACACGGCTTGACCGGCGGAGGAGGGGAGTGCAACCTGCCGGCTCACTCGACCAGGAGGCTGTATGGCAAAATCCAACGCACATCCCGACGAGCCCTTTTTTCGAGCGCACCAGTAAGCGCCGGAAAGGGTTCCCATCCGAAACGCAGGTCAAGAAGGGCCTGCGCATTGTTCACGGCGAGAAAGAGCTTCTCGAAAAGCTTGGCCGAAATGATCCATGCCTGTGCGGTTCATCGCGCAGATTCAAGAACTGCTGTATGCGCGGCGGATGCTTTTGACGGCTCGGATCGCCACTACTTTTTTCCGCGAGTAGCCGTGTCGCGGGACGCGGCTTGCGCCGGGGAGACTGCGCAAACCGCCGGCTGGCGCTTGCCACCGCAGACTCCCGAGTATGTTGGGCACCAGCGATCATCTGCACCGTCCTCACGTTGCTTCCGGCCTTCCGGCCGAGATTCCACGCGGTAGCCGTGCGCCCCATTGCGGGCGGCCGGATGATCGCAACGACTTCCAGCCACTTTCTGACCAACCACTCCACGCACCAGCAAGAGCCGTTACGCCGCGTGCTGCTGCGCCAGCAAAGGGTATGCCGGTCCGTTGCTCAGCCTCCGAGGAATCGTGAGGCTTCGCGTTGGCCAATTTGCGGAGGTGCCGCCTCGCTGACGCTCGCCCCCGCTCAGAGGTCATCCTGTCAGTCACCGTCGCTTTCCATGGCGAACTTCAAGCGGCCGAGTGCCTGCTCCCACTGCCGCCCGATGATTTCCAGCGACTGACGCGCTGCCTCCATCTGCACCGGCTCAAATTGCCACAGGCGCTCACGCCCCACCTTGACGTGGTGCACCAGGCCTGCCTCGGCCAGCACCTGCAGGTGTTTGGTCACGGCCTGGCGTGTCATCGCCGTATTGGCGGTGAGTTGCGCAATGGAGAACGCGCCTCCTGCGCAGAGCACAGCGATGAGTTGCAGACGCGTTCTGTCGCCTAAGGCGAAGAACACGGATGCAAGTTCAGGAGTGGGCTTGAGCAGCGTTCTGTCCTTGGCTCGTGGCATAGCGATCTATGTTTCTCAGCTGGGCTTCCCAGCCGTTGGTGTTCATGCGGAAGGCTTCCAGTCGGCGGTCAGGTGAGACTTTGTCAAAGCCGCTTTCGGTCACGGTCAGCAGGGTGCCGCCTTCCGCGTCTTTGAGTGTGAAGGTGACCAGCGTACGCTCTTCTTTCGAGTAGTCGATGGCCGGGTCAACCGGATACGGGTGCCATCGGTAGGACATGAGATGCTCTGGCTCGATGCGCTCGATGACGACGTCGAACATAATGTGCTCGTACCCTGGGATGGTGATCGGCCCCTGCACGCGGTGGCCGGGCGTGAAGCTCTTGCCGGTGAGGTTCGCGCCGAACCATTTGCCGTAGGCTTCGGCGTTGGAGAGCGCACGCCAGACCTTGGAACGAGGAGCTTCGATGTGGATGCTGCGTTCGATGCGGTCTGTGGCGACCTTGGGTGATTCCGCTGAGTCGGCACCGGCCTGGCACGGGTTGTCTGGAACCAGCGGGGTGCCCTTGCCGGTTTCCACAAAGCTTTGCAAGCTGGCTAGGAAGTGGTTCCACCCGCCCTGGCAGAGCTCGAAACACTCCAATGCGGGCGTGAGGCCGAGGTGCTGGAGGTCGAGCTGGGTTTTACCGCCGCCATCCGGCGAGAGCTTGAAGACGATCTGCGTCCCGATCCATTCGTCTGTCTTCTTCACGCCCGGCGCTTCCAGATGCGCCTCGACGCACTGCCAGCGCACTTCGCGCTCAGGCTCCAGGTATTCGACCTGCATCACCTTGTAAGTGTTGTTGAAGCGGAAGGTGGACTTCCCCAAGCCTGTGGCAATGTCGCAGGTCTGCGTCCACCAGCCACGCAGGCCTTCCGATGTGGTGAGGGCCTCGTAAACAGCGGCGGGCGTTGCAGTGAGCAGTAATTGGCGGCGGTAGTGGTTCATGCAAATAGGTGCGGTTTGAGTGGGGGTTGAAGCGCAACCGTTAGGTTGCGGCCCAAACCTTCTCAGCGCCCCGGCAGTTACGCAACCGTTTTATTGCACTTCAATCCAGCCCTTTTAAGCCACTCGGGTGGGAAGATGCCGAACCGGAGAACTCGGTCGGCAGTATTCTTACGTTTGGGTCCGGCACCTGGCACTCGCAGGCGATTGCCTAGGCGGGTCACGTTTTCAGCGCCAAAAACTTCGCGAGCTGAGCAACCCCTGAGGCACTGGAGAAGCCTTTCCGAATCTTCCGGTTCACCACGCGCAGCCGCTGCGCCTTACGGTCGGCTTTCAAGTCAACGTGTCCGACAATCTTTGTGCCTTGCAGCACTGGAAGCGCGTAGTAACCGCGCGTGCGTTTGGCAGCGGGGGTATAGACTTCCCAGATATAGTCAAAATTCCAGAGATCCCGGGTCACACGTCGATCATAGACGAGCGGGTCTAGAGGCGCGAGAAGCAGCGGGGCTTCGGCTGCGGTTTGCGGAACTTCCACGGCACTCGAGAGGAGCCCGGCGTCTTCGTTCAAAATGTAGAGGGTGAGGCGGCCGTCCACCTTCACTGGCTGGATGCAATCCTCCACGATGGAGACGTCGCGCTTTGTCAGCCGGACCAGCCTGCGTTGCCGCAGTCGCAAGAGAATAAGCCAACGCCTCGTTTCTTCCGCGTCAGGCAGGTTCTCGAAGAGGTCGGTTTTCGGAAGCACGCGCTCTGGGAGATCGTAGACCCGGCGGAAGCTTCTCCGACAGGTGATCAGCACGCGACCGTGGAAGAACAGCTTCTCCAGCACCGTCTTTACCTCCCGCGCGTCGGTGCCCCACGCGGTGAGTGCGCGGCCTTTGTGCTCCACTTCGTCCGACATGAGCGGACCGCGGCTTCCGAGTTCATCCAAAACGCGTCGCGCAATCTCCTCCTCATGGGGTGAGAGCTTGCCCGAATACCTCCCGGCCATCTCCCGACGTGCGAGCATGGCAGGAGCCACGTATCGCCAGGCGTCCAGCGGGAAAGCGCAGAGGATTCCCGCCTCCGGTAGGTAGTGCTCGAACCCGGGGCGCGCGTCCTGATGAATGTGCTCGAGCAGGTCGCCGGGGCGGTAACCTTCCACTCGATTGCGCAGGATGAGATCGTGCATTCTGCCACAGACGTTGATCGGATCGATCTGCACGTAACCGAGGTGATCGAGAGCAGCCGCAGTGCTTCGGACCGGGGAATCCATGAGCACTGCGCGCCGGTGGAAGCACCGAGCGACAGTTTCGCTGACGGGGAGAGCGGGTGGGAGCACGACTTTGCTTCCGGCACGGCTCAGCCGGCGGCAAGCTGCAAAAGCGAAAGGGGAGTGCAGTCCCCGGAGAGGATCACTGAAACGGCGGCGTGATTAGAGCAGTTCCGGCTGTATCGCTTCCGGTGGATATGTGATTCGAATACCGGTTCTCTTGGCGAAGGCGGTTATTCGGTGCGGGCGATCGTGAGCACCATCAGCTCGGCGTTGATCGTGGCGCGCATGAACGAGTGAGCGCTCAGCGCCCGATGTGGATCTGTGTGGCGTAATGGAAACAGACTTCGCCGCCGGATTGATGCTGAGCAAAAATGTTAGCCAGTTCATTAAGCATCGGTTGATGGTGCAGGTGACCCTCTGCAGGCGCGTAGGACGAGGACAGAAGCCGCCCTTTCAATCCCACTAAGTCGAAGCGCTGCTCATGGATAATCGAATGCGTCACGTAAACGCCGTCGATGAAGAACTGCCTCAACTCCTGATCGCCAGTGTTCTCGTGGCGAACTTGCGCATAATCGGTCCCATAGGTCTGAAGCAGCTCCTCGTAGGCGCGTAAAAATGGTGTCGAGTCGACCTGCCGGACATTCCACATCAGCACCATCCATCCCGATGGTTTGAGGATGCGGCTGAACTCTGCACGTGCCCGGGGCGCATCAAACCAATGGAAAGCCTGCGCAGCGACCACAGCATCCACGCTACGATCCTCCAGGCTTGTTGCTTCGGCCGTGCCATTCACTGAGCGAAACGTGGGGTAGCCGCTGAGCATTCGCTCCGCCGCGCTTCGCATACT
>DASVRY010000165.1:0-5823 GCA_036388395.1 Chthoniobacteraceae bacterium | reverse complement strand
TGAGGTGATGTCGCCGATCGCGCCATCATGCAGCCGCTGCATCGTTTCGATGTAGCCGATCTGGTGACGACGCTGCAGGCCGACGCCAACTTTCAGTCCCTTCTTCTTCGCTTCTTCAGCAGCCGCGAGAACCCGCCGGACGCCGGGAGCGTCGCTGGCCACGGGCTTCTCCATGAAGACATGCTTGCCCTGCTTGATCGCTTCCTCGAACTGCATCGGGCGGAATCCGGGAGGCGTGGCGAGGATGACGACATCCGCCGCGCTGATCGCTTGCTTGTAGCCGTCGAAGCCGAGGAATTGACGCTCCTGCGGGACGTCGACGTGGTCGCCGTGCGTCTTCTGCAGATTGTTGAGCGCGCCTTTCATCCGATCCTCGTGGACATCCGCGACAGCGACAAGCTTCACCGCTCCGAGGTTCGAGGTGTTCAGCGCCTGATTGGCTGCGCCTGAGCCGCGACCGCCGCAACCGACGAGAGCCACTTTCAGCGTATCGTTATTGGAAGCTCCGAGGGCAAAACGCTCAGCCGCAAGCGAGCCAAGGAGCGCCGTGCCAGCGACCGCAGTGGAGGTGCTCCGGAGGAAAGAGCGCCGGCTAAGACGCCCAGGAATGATGATGGAGGGTTCGTTCATGTTCTTTTGAGAAGTCAGAGAGAGCCGCGAAATTAGACTGCGTCTGTTTTCTTGGCGACGGATTGTTTCTTCAACGGGGGAGAATGGGAGGTATCTTTAGTCTAACCCCCGTTCGGTTGCCTACTTGGTTTTGATGAGGCGTGGGTCGTCTTTTTCGACTCCGCTATTCCAGTAGGCCTGCATTTCCTCAGCCGATGGCGTCTTCAGCGGACGCACGATCCGCATGCCGAGGAACTGCGCGTCGGTGTGATACCAGATGCTCTTCGGGAGCTGCGGATCCTGGATCTTCCAGCTCTTGTCCGAAGCGCGCCGGGCGGCGCTGCGGAGCTTGCTCACGTCGTCGTCATCCCACGATCCTCCACGGGCGACATGTGGATAAGGCAGGGTAGCTTTGTTCCAGGGATTCGCCGTCGCTCCGGTCTTGTAAAAGTCCGGGGGATACTGATCGAGGGTCCACTCGAGCACATTGCCGTGCATGTCGAAGAGGCCCCAAGGGTTTGGCTTCTTCTTGCCCACCTTCTGATACTTGAAATCGCTGTTCTTCCCGTGCCAGGCGTATTCACCAGCCTTGGACGCGTCGTCGCCCCACGAGTAGGCAGTCGTCGTCCCGGCGCGGCAGGCGTATTCCCACTCAGCTTCAGTTGGCAGCCGGTAGAAGTGGCCGGTCTTGGCGCTCAGCCATTGGCAGAATTTGTTGGCCGAATGCTGAGTCATCGAAATGGCTGGGTAGCCTTCCTTACCCATGCCGAAGCTCATCTCGACGTATGGCTGGGTCGGGCGCGTCACGGCGTCGGTGATCTTGTTGAGCAGGGGATCGAGCTGTTTGAGGTCGCGTGCTTTCTTCTCCTCGGCGGGATACATGAAGAGCTCGAACTCAGCCCACGTGACCTCGTGCTTGCCCATCCAGAAAGGAGCGATCTCGACCTCGCGCTGCGGGCCTTCATCGGGCTTGCGGCCGGCCTCGGTCTCCGGGCTGCCCATCGAGAACTTCCCGCCAGGAATAGGCACGAGGTCGAAAGTCACATCGGTGCCGGGCAAGGTGTCGGTGTATGGCTGGACCTCCTTTTCACCGGCAGCGGCCTGCTTCGCCATGATCCGGGCGTGGATCTCTGAGACGATCGTGACTTCATTTCCGCCAGCTGCTTGCTCCAACTTCCGCGCGATGAGCGGCGCGCCTTCAGGCCAGCTCGCCCCTTCGATGATCCAGGTCTTCAGCACCTCCGTCTGCTCCTTGCTGAGCCGCTCGAGCATGCCCGTCACCTTGTTCGGCGGCGGCATGAGCTTCTTTGCGTCGTCCGGCAGCACCGTGGTCGTGTAAAGTTTGCTCTTCTCCGGCTTGCCCGGGACGATCGTCGATACGACCTCGAAGGCCGCTTCTTTCGTGCTCAGGTCCACGTCCGTCTTGCCCTCTTCATAGTCCGTGCCTTTCGGATTGTGGCAACGGACGCAGTGCAGCTCGAGGATCGGTTTTACGTCCTTGTCGAAATCGACGGCGGCCTCGACGGAGGCCAGGGTGGAGAGCAAAGCGGCAGCGAGAGGCAGGCGGAGTGTCTTCATGCGAGCGGGCGCGCAATGTGCGCCGGGTAAGGGGAGGCTGTCAATCGGAGCGGCAGGTCCAAAAGTCGAACTGAATAGTGGTTTCCACCGGCCCACTGCAGCACTTCCGCCTGTTGCAAAGTCTCTCCATCTTGCTTCCGGCTTTGCTGCGAAACATACGCTCGCTACGCTCCCGCTCATGCCCGAGATCGACACCTTCATGCAGGCTGCAATCGACGAAGCACGGCGCGGCCTTTCCGAAGGCGGCATTCCGATCGGCTCCTCGTTGATGCGCGACGGCAAACTCCTTTCCTCCGGACACAACAAGCGCGTGCAGAACGACGATCCGATGACGCACGCCGAAACGGACTGCCTGCGGAATGCCGGACGCATCGGCTCCTATCGCCGCTGCACGCTCTACTCGACGCTCATGCCGTGCTACTTCTGCGCGGGAGCGGCGGTGCAGTTTGGGATCAAGCGCGTGATCGTCGGTGAGAGCCGCACGTTTCCCGGAGCGCCGGAATTCATGCGCCAGCATGGAATCGAGGTCATCGATCTCGATCTGCCGGAGTGCTACGAAATGATGGAGAAGTTCATCGCTGAGAATCCGCGGCTCTGGAACGAGGACATCGGCGAGGATTGAAAGGGCGGCTTGGGTGGTGACTTGGCGGCTAGTCTATTCCAGTCCGTTCATTTCCGCTGCGAACTCGCTCTCAACGACTGAAGTTCGCTTCGGCAGGCCGAGCAGCGGAACGACCGGTCCGACGCGGCGCACGGTCTTGCCGAGGACCCATTTGCCTTGCGTGAGGAGCGTCCGCGGGTGCTGTGGGACGCCGCGCTCGTTGGCATTCAGCTGCGCCGCCAGTAGATCCACGGCGGCTTCGCCCGCAAACTCCACATGATGATCAAAGCCCGCGCACTCCGTGATCTCAGAGTAAAGATGCTCGTATCCGGGATGCAGGTCGAGACAAGCAAAGCCGAGATCCGCGGGAATGCTGATGCCGAGCCGCCCGAGAGTGGTGCGGAAGAGAATATTGAGCGTCACCACCACATCGGGGCGCTCGCTTTTTAGCCAAGCCGCCAGCGCGACATCGTCGGAGTCATGCCCCGGAAATATCTGGAGTCGATTATGCGGTTCCAGGTGCTGCTGAAATCGTTGATACGCGCTCGACCAAAAGGCGCGGCTTCGCGCGTCGTGCTCTGGCTGGAGCAGCAAGCCGACGCGGGCATACCCGAGCCGCCGGAGTTCCCGGAGCGTCGACATCGTCGTATGGCTGTAGTCGTTGGCCGCGCGGGAGAGTGGGGGATTGAGCAGCGAGAATCCCTGCGCAACTGCGGCGAAGCGCTCCCAACTCAGTGACAGGTGCGCGTGAGATGTCGCCGCGGAGCCAATCACCAGGCCCTCCACCGCTCGCGCACAGAGGATCTGATCGAGCCGGCGCGTGGTCATGCCGGGTGCGGCGAGCCACAACTCCTCGAACTCATAGCCGAGCGCCTTGGCCCGCCGCTCCACACCGGCGACGAATCGTGTCTGGCTCGGGCGTTGCCGCCAGAACTGCAGGTCAGGGAAGACGTTCACGAAAATGATTTGCTGCCCGCACACCTTGGCTCCGGCGGCAGCGCGACGATGAGCCATCCAGGAAGCCACGGAAGGGTTCGGCCGCCAACCCATGGCTTCCGCCACGGCACGGATCCGATCACCGGTCTCCGCGCGGAGAAGGGGCGACCGCCTGAGTGCGAGCGACACGGCAGACTTGCTCATGCCGGTTCGAGCCGCGACATCGCGTATGGTGATGGGTTTGCTCAACGGGCGGGGTATGTTTGGAGCAGAGCGGCTATTTTTGGACGTGGACACAAAACAATCCCTATCCTGCACCTGCCTTTAGAGATTTCCCTCTGCCCGTTCCAGATAACTCCCCGTCTTCGACCCTTTCGTAACGCTCCAATGCACATCCCCTCCTTTCTAAAGCGCTCCCTTTCGTCTCTTCGCGGCGGCTCCTGGCTCACTGTCGCCGTGGGCGCGATGCTGCTTTTCCTCTTCCCCTGCGATGGCTATGCAGATCGGTATGTCGACGGGCGCGTCGCTGCGACGGGCACCGGGACGCTGGAGTCGCCCTTTAAAACCATTCAGGAGGCAGCCGCGGTCGCTACAGCCGGCGAGACGGTTTTCATTCGCGCGGGCACTTATCGCGAGACGGTCACGCCCGCGAATAGCGGCACCGACAGCGCGAGCCAAATCACCTTTCAGCCATACAAGGATGAGGCTGTCACGATCTCTGGAGCGGATGTCGTTGCGACGAAATGGATGCAGGCCAGCGGCAAGATCTACTCCACGGAACTGCCGGACCTTTACAAGTCGACGCTCAATCAGGATGAGCAGGTCTTCGTGGATGGCGAGATGTTCACCCTCGCGCGATTCCCGAATATCCCGGCAGGCGCCGATCGCCTCCAACCCGGAGAGGCCGCCTACCTGCGTATCGATACCGTGACTCCCAAGCAGGAGGTGAAGAACGGCGCCAAAGATCACGAGTGGCCGGTGGGTAACGGCGGAGCAGTCACCTTCACCTTCCGCGACAGCGCGTTGACACAGGAGACCGGATACTGGAACGACGCCACTCTGTGGATCGTGCCTTCGCAGCATAAGGCCTGGGGCTTCGGCGCAATCGGGCCGGTGCTCTCCCATACGAAGACGCCGGAAGGTGGCGGTGAAGTCCGGGCGATGATCTACGACGGCACGGAATCGTTCTTCCACTTTCACCCGGGCGAGACCCGCTACTATCTCTTCAATACCAAGGCGTGTCTGGATGCACCCGGCGAGTGGTGGCTGGACAAGGCAACCCGCCGCCTCTTCGTCTGGACTCCGCAAGGCGACAGCCCGGCCAGCCATACCGTGGAGGTCAAACGTCGCGACTACGCCTTCGATCTCACAGACCGCAGCTATATCACGATCAAAGGCATCCAAACCTTCGCCGCGACGATCACCACCGACAGAGATCTCGGTAATGGCGCCGGCCATGGCGCCTGGGTTTCTGGCAATCGTGGCGGCTACGGCTTGCCACAGGGTGCGCCCGGTGCACATCACATCACCCTTGATGGCATCAAGGCCCGCTACGTGTCTCATTTCGAAGGAACAACCGGGCACCTGCACAGCCAGTGGATCAATAGCAGCGGCATCGCGCTCAGCGGTTCTCATCACGTTCTGCAGAACAGCAGCATTGCCTACAGCGCTGGCAATGGAGTTGTCGTCTTCGGCGATAACCACCTGATCCGCAACAACATCATCCACGATGTCGCGTATAGCGCGCCGCTGGCCAGTGGGATTTATATCGCGCAGATTGCTGATAACTCCAAGGGAACCAAGATTCTCCCCATGGATTTCGAGATCGCCAATAACACTCTTTTCCGCAGCGGATGGGGCTTGATCGACGGCTCGAATCTTTTCAGCAGCGACAAGAGCAAGCCCTCGAGGATACATCATAACTTTATCGACGGTGCCGGCCTGATGACCCGCGATGTTGGCGGGGTGCGGTTTGTCGGTCACCGTGACAATCCTCCACTCGTGAATGGTACACGCATCGATCACAATTTCGTGCGCAACGTCACCTCCTATCTCGGCAACGCGCTCTATCTGGACTTCAACGACGGCTATGTAGCCGA
>DASVRY010000164.1:0-10109 GCA_036388395.1 Chthoniobacteraceae bacterium | reverse complement strand
AGCGCATCCAGGTGCAGAATAACGACAACTGCAAAACCAACTGCCCGGCCTGCTCGCGTGTCTGCCCAGAGGCCGCGATCATGTTTCCAAAGTACAAAGCCGGCCCAATCAATGGCGACACAGTTAGCGATGCGGATCTTCAGAAGGAAAAGATGAAAGTGGATATATCGGCGCTACTCGGCGGTGATGTCTACGATATGCTGCGACTGCGGAGCGAAAAGGCTAAGAGCCGCTTTAGTAAAGAACGCGACTCGGACAAGGCGCTGGCAGAGCGTCAGAAGTGCTTGGTGAAACTCGCCAGCGCCGGAGACATCCCGCCGGAGGTGCTGATGTCCCTGCCTTCACCCGAAGAGATCACCCGTCGCGCGGCGGAAGCGGCGGAAAAGGCACGCGCCGCCCTGGCTGACCGGTAGCGTCTGGTTAGCAGCATCACGACCGCGGGGGATGCTGATCGCGCGGCGATTCTGGGCATTCGTCAGGCCGGCCACGCCAAAGAATATTTTGCTCTCCCCGCTGAAATAGCTTGCTGCCTCCTACACATGTAAGATAGCAGAGCTCCTACACCTGTAGGACATCTTTATGCCGCCCGCTCTTCCCACAATCTCCGAAAGTGAATGGACTATCGCTTCCGTGGTTTGGGCCGAGGATGGCCTCACGGCCAACGAGATCGCGGACAGGTTACCAAAAAGCGTCCGGTGGAAGCTCAAGACGATCAACACCTTCCTCACCCGGCTCGTTGCCAAGGGGGTGTTGACGGCGGAGCGCGACGGTCGTGCCTTTCGCTATCACACCCGGATCTCTCGTGAGCGGTGCGTCCGTGCGGAAAGCAAATCTTTCCTCCAGCGCGTCTTCAATGGCGCCGCCGCTCCGATGCTCGCCCACTTCTGCGAAACCGCCGACCTCACACCCGAACAGATCGAGGAGCTGCGGCTGATCTTAAACCGAAAATCCCCCAACAAAAAACACCCGCAATGAAACACCTCCACCGTCCGCTCCGTCTACTTGCGCCCACCCTACTCGCGATTGGCGGGTGCATCTTCGCTCCCCCGCACGCTGCACAAGCTGCAGACGAACCGCCCTCGGTGATGATCGAGGTGCAGGCACACTTCGTCCGCACGACCCACAAAGGGATTACCGCAGCTTTGACGGCAGCTGGTGGCGCGCAGGCTCCGGCGCTGCTCGATGCGCAGCAGCTCGAGAAGGCGCTGGCCAGCTTGAGGAGCGGTGGAGCGCAGTTTATCAGCAGCCCGCGCGGCATCACCACCTCTGGCCATCGCGCCTCTGTGGAGGCAATCCGTGAGATGCGGTATCCGACGGAATGGAACCAGTCGCCGAAGACGCCTGGGGTGGCAGTGCCGGTGGCCTTCGAAACGCGCAACGTGGGGGTGACCTTCGCCTTTGAGCCAGTGGCGCAAGCCGGAAACATCGACATCACGATGGATGCGCGAGTCGTGAGCTTCCTTGGCTTCCTAGATTACTCCCAGCAACCGCCGCTCAAGCCTGGGAATCCTGCAGCGCTCGATCAACTGCCTCAGGCTCCTCTGAAAGAAGGTGGCACCTGGCAGCCGATCTTTGTGGAGGAGAAGAACACCACCCACTTGAAGCTAAAATCTGGTGCTTCTGCTCTGATCAGCTTGGGCGGATTGCCACCGGCCATTTCGGTTTTCCACCAGCAGCAGGGCATCCCCGCGGATGCTGAGCAGATGCACACCTACCTATTCATCGGCTGTCGGACCGTGGGCATGGAGTAGCCGTGAAAGAGGAGACACAAACCCCATGAACATCGCTTCCGATTTAGTGCCGTGGCTCGTCGAGGCGACGCTGCGCGGCTCCGCTTGCATCGTGGCCATGTGGCTGTTGCGGCCGCTCTTCCGCCGTTGGTTCGGAGCACGGGCGACTCACCTGCTGTGGCTCGGAGTGCTCGCTGCGCTCCTGTCGCCGTGGCTTCCGCGATCACCCCTGGTGAACCACCCAACGCCTGTGCCTGCTGCTGCTGAGCTGCGCGGCTTTGCAAATGCGCGCGTGCGGGTGTCCGTGCAGGAGGGCAGTAGGGTCAGCTCACCATCCGTCCAGCCCGTCATTGCCTCCGCCCAAGCGCCTCTTTCCCAAAAGCTTTTCTGGGCTTGGGCCGCTGGTGCAAGTGCTGCCGCAGCGCTGGCTCTTTTGCAGACAGTCCGCGCGGCGCGGCTGGTGCGGCGGGCTCCTGAAGTGGAGGCGAGGGAGCGAATCGCCGCTGCTCTGTCGGGCCTACCAGCCGTCCCAGCGACGCTCCGGATCCGGGAGACGGATGAGCTGCGAAGCCCCGCCCTCTGTGGAGTCTTTCAACCAACGATCCTGCTGCCCGCCGGCTGGCAAACAAAGCTCACCAACGAGGAGCTGCAGTGCGTATTGCTGCACGAGATCGGTCATCTGTACCGTGGCGATCTGCTCTGGCGCTGGGCGTTTCTCCTGGCTCGTGCAGTGCATTGGTTCAATCCGCTGGTGTGGCTCGCCGCCCGGTCTGCACGAGCGGATCAGGAAATGGCCTGCGACGAGTGGGTCTGCTCACGTTCCACCATCTCGTGCGACCCAACAATTTATGGTGAGGTACTGCTGAAGACGGTGCAATTGAGCAGTGCGCACGGCTTTACTGCGCCTGCTCATGCAACGATGGCCGAGTCGAAGATCGGGCTGACCCGGCGAATCAGGCATCTCGCACAGATTCGTGCGCACGGATGGGCCGCTCTCATTACTGCGGTGTTGGCGACGGCCAGCGTGCTCATTCTACTTGGGCCGCGATCGGGGAACGCGCAGGCAGAGACAAAGCCTCTACCGACTCCGGAAAACCAAGTCAGCTTCACCGGGGCTCCGGTGGCGCCGCTCGCGCCAGGAGCGGATTCCACGCAGGTGGAGCTCGCCACCGTTTTCGTCGAAGTGTCCGGCTCTGTGGCCGAAGTAGACGGAGTGCTTGGAGAGCTATTCAAGACCGCGCCAGATGCAAGTGGCCCCCGACTGCAGGCGATTCTCACCGAAGCTGAGCGCGAGGAGCTGATGCAGCGTCTGAAAACCGCGAAGCGCACGGACTTGCTCGCCGCGCCGCGGGTCACGACCCGAGTCGGCCAGCGCGCCGTCATCGAAATCATCCGGGAGTTCCGCTACCCGACAGAGTTCAATGCAGAGCAGCCGGTCCCAACGCCGAAGCACTTCGAGACGCGAAACGTCGGCGTCACTGTCGAGGCGCTGCCGGAGCGGATCTCAGGGGATCGGCTCCGGCTCGTGCTGGTGCCGCAGGTGGTGGAATTTCTCGGCTTTGTGAACTACAACGGTGGCAAGCCGGCGACCGGCGCCGCGGGCGGGGACGCCCTCTCGGCGCTGCTGTCGGAGCCGCTGGTTTCCACCGCTGGTGTGATTAATCAGCCTATCTTTGCACAGCGGAAGATCGTCACCTCCATCCCGATCAATTCGGGACAGACCGCGCTCCTGTTTGGCATCGACTCCTCCGACGAAGAGGTTGTGGAGGAGAAGGGTCTGCTCGAACGCCTCGGGGCGTTTGAGATAAGTGCGTCTTCAGCCGGTAAAACACGGAGGGTGGTCAAGCGATCGCTCTTCATGCTGGTTACGCCTCGGATCCTCGAGGCGGCCGGTGCGCCACCCGCGCAGCCTTCGCCGGTGACGGCGGCTCCCGTTCCGCCCCAGGCTGCAAAGCCTGGTAAAATCCCTGTCGGCACAGCGGTCCCGAATAAACCCGGGTTCATCACCAGTCCGCATGCGCCGAAGGCAGGGTATGTGGACGTTCGTGGGTTTCCATCTGGGGTCGAAGTGAAGTGTCCCTACACTGGCAAAATGCTTACGGTGCCATAAGCACCCGGAACCTCCGGCTTATAGACAACTTCCGTTTGCGCGAGAGTTTGCTAAGGTCCCCCGCATGCCTCCCGAACAGTTCCCCCATTCCAAGATCGCTGCCGCCTTCGGCCGGCGCAGGTTTCTCTCCCGGCTCTCGCTGGGCGCCGCCTTCCTTGCTGTGCCCGGCGCCTTTGCCGAACAGCTCATGCGCACGCCAAGTCAAATGGAGGGGCCGTTTTATCCGGATCATCTGCCGCTCGATACCGACAACGACCTGATTGTCGTCAATGATGCGCTCACCCCCGCAGTCGGCGAGATTTCGTATGTCAGCGGGCGAGTGCTCGATGCAAGTGGCGCGCCGGTTCGGAATGCCCTGGTCGAGATCTGGCAATGCGATGCGAGTGGCGCCTATCTACACTCCGGGACCAGCAATGCGGAGAAGCGGGATAAGAATTTCCAAGGCTTTGGGCGCTTTCACACTGGCTCGAGCGGCGAGTATCTCTTTCGGACGATCAAGCCTGTGGCCTACCCAGGTCGGACTCCGCATATTCACTACAAGGTGAAAGCTCGCGGCGAGGAGCTGCTGACCACGCAGCTCTACATCAAGGGCCATCCGCAGAACGAGAAGGACGGATTGTGGCGCGGGGTCGGAGACCAAAAGACGCGTAATGCAATCACTGTAGACTTCGCGCCCATGGCCGGGGCGCGGGCAGGGGAGCTTGCCGCGCGTTTTGACATTGTCCTGGGCGTGACGCCGGAAGCTTAACCGCCCGGCGAGCTGGCCTCTGCCTGCGCACTATTCACTGGACGCGCTCTGGGAGCTTCGCAAGGTTCACGCTCCCAAATGAGCTTCTCCTTCGACAAAGACGAGGCCGGCAGCGGCGCCATTCCCACACGCGACCAGGTAAAACTGGAGGACACGTGGGATCTCACGGTGCTTTATCCCACGACCGCGGCCTGGGATGAGCAGCTCACCGATCTCCGTTCGCGCTACGAACAGATCACCGCCTTCAAAGGCCGGGTCGGTGAGTCGCCGGAGACGCTTCGGGAATGCCTCGAACTGGAGAAATCGCTCAGCTTGCAGATTGAGAGACTCGGGCATTACGCGTCTCTCCGCAGCTCCGAGGATAGTTCCGATGCGGAGAACCTTTCTCGCGAGGGGCAGTTCGAGAATCTCCTCACACGCATCGGTGAAGCCAGCGCCTTCGTGGCCCCGGAGATCATGGCCATCGACGACAGCCGCTTCGGCTTGTGGCTCGAAGATCCGCTCCTTGCGGAATGGCGCACTTCGCTGATCAAACTTCGCCGGCTGAAGCCGCACACGCTGACTGCCAATGAAGAGCGGCTGCTGGCGCTGGGACATAGCGCGTTGCGGGCGCATGGGGAGACCTTCTCGCAACTGACCAATGTCGACATGAAGTTCGGCAGGTTGGTCGACGAAAAAGGGGTTGAGCGCGAGCTGAGCCAGAGCAGTTATTCCTCCTTCCTCGTGAAGCGCGATCCGGAGCTGCGGAAGCGCGCTTTTCATCAATTCTACACGGAGTTCTCAGATCATCAGTTTACGCTCGCTGCGAGTCTTTCGGCGTCGGTGAAAGCCGATGTCTTCAGCGCTCGCGCACGGAACTATACAAGCGCCCGTGAGGCCGCGCTCTTCAGCGATGACGTGCCGGTCAGTGTCTACGACAACCTCATCTCGACTGTCCGCGCAAACCTCGAGCCGCTTTTCCGCTACTACGCGCTACGCAAGCGCGTGCTGAAGCTGCCGGAGATTCATCAGTACGACACCTATGTGCCGATCGTCCCGAACTTCGAGACGCATGTGCCTTTTGATGAGGCCTCCAGCAAGGTCCTCGCCGCGCTTGCGCCCCTCGGGGAGGAGTATGTCCGCGCACTGGCCGGCGGACTTTCGACCGAGCGGTGGTGCGATCGGTACGAGAGCAAAGGCAAGCGCAGCGGCGCATTTAGTTCATCCAGCTACGGCAATCCGCCGTTCATCATGATGAACTACAAGCCAGATGTCTTCTCCGATGTCTATACACTAGCGCACGAAGCGGGTCATTCCATGCACACGTGGTATGCGCAGCGGGAACAGAGCTACCAGGACTATAATTATCCCATCTTCCTCGCGGAGGTTGCTTCGACTTTCAACGAAGAGCTGCTCACGCATCATTTGCTTGCCGAATGCAGTGACGAAAAGATGCGGGCCTATCTGATCAATCGCCAGATCGACGACATCCGCGGGACGGTCTATCGGCAGACGATGTTTGCGGAATTCGAGAAGCTCATCCACGCGATGGAAGAGGCGGGTGAGCCGCTGACCATCGAGACCTTCCGGCAAACCTATCGCGGCCTCCTGGAAGCTTACTTCGGTCCGGACTTTGTGCTGGATACGGAGTTGGAGCTGGAGTGCCTGCGAATCCCGCATTTCTACAGCGCTTTCTATGTCTACAAGTATGCAACGGGCTTGAGTGCAGCCGTGAGCCTTTCGCAGCAAGTGCTCGAAGGTGGCGATGTAAATCGCTACCTGGGATTCCTGAAGAGCGGCGGTTCGCGCTTCCCGCTGCCGACGCTGGCTGCAGCAGGCGTCGATATGTCGAGCCCGCAACCTATCGAGGCGACTCTTCAGCTTTTCGCCCGCCGGGTCGGAGAGCTGGAGGCGCTGCTTGGCTGATGCTCGAGCAGCATGCCAGAACGTTGGTCGCGGCCCAGGGTTATAGCGAACTCTCGATGTTCGATGACGCGATCCTCGAGCTGGACTCGTTGCCGGAGGAGGCGCGTGAACATCCCACCTCGATCGAGCTGCGCCTCGTCATCCTCATGCAGGCGAGGCGCTGGCCGGCGGCTCTTGCAGCCAGTGAACGGCTCTGCAACCTTATTCCAGAGAAGGTGACCGGCTATATCCACGCGGCCTTTTGCCTTCATGAACTCGGGCGCACTGATGAAGCCCGGGACTTCCTCCTGGAGGGTCCGACGACTTTGCACGATGAGCCGACGTTTCACTATAATCTGGCGTGCTATGAATGCCGACTAGGCAATCTGGAGCTCGCCCGCATGCACCTCGATAAGAGCTTCTCACTGGATAAGAAGTATAAAGATTACGCGCGCACAGATCCTGATCTGGAACCGTTGCGTACCTAACGCTGAGGAGGTGCAATACCCCGTACGTCGCCTTGGCTTGCGGGGAAGTGCCTCTGTAGCCAGGATCTGAGCGCATGAACACCGCGGCTCAATTCATCCTTCACACTCCCGGCAGTGGGAAAGCGTACAGCCTGGTCGGGGACCGGTATGTGATCCTTGCGGATGGCGACGCGACCGGCGGCGCCTACACGTTGATCGAGGCGACGGTGCCGCCAGCCGGCGGACCTTCGCTGCACTATCATACTCGGGAGGAGGAAGCGTTCTACCTGCTGGAAGGGGAGATCACCTTCACCGTGGGCGATAGGGAGATTGTCGCCCGTCCGGGGACATTCGTGCAAATCCCGCGGAAGACTCGGCATGCCTTCAAAAACCGCGCGAATCAAACCGCACGCATGTTGATCCATTGCTCACCGGCAGGATTTGACAAGTTCCTTGCCGAGACCGGGAGCGAGCTCCCATGGACGGACTCACCGCCGCTGCCCTTTTCTCCGAGCGAGATCGAGAAGATCCTGGAGGTCGCGCCCCGCTACGGGCTCGTCATGCTCCCGCCGGAGAGCTGAACGGGCGGCCAGCGCGTCGATTTGGCTATCGCTCCGGGCAGGCAGGCGGCACACTCTGCGCCCGCATGAATCCTGCGGTATACGATCCTTCCAAGGCCGAGCGCGACTTCCACTTTCTTCTGGATTGTCTCCGGGAGACGCTCTGCGAACTTGGTGAAAACGAGGTCGCCGAGACGCTCCAGCTCGCCGGCACTGAACGCCTCCCCGACGACGAGACTGGCACAAACCGGGCGGCCCAGGCGCAGTCGATTGCTTTCCAACTCCTGAACCTCGCGGAGGAAAATGCCGCGACCCAGCGCCGTCGGAGGATTGAGACGCATCTCGGCCTTGGGCATGAGGCCGGCACGTGGGGGCACGTCTTCGACCGGCTTCAGGAGCTCGGTCTTTCCGGGGCGCAAATCGCGGAGGCTCTACCGGAGATGCGCGTCGAGCCGGTGCTCACGGCGCACCCAACGGAGGCAAAACGAGCGACGGTGCTGGCCTGCCACCGCGAGCTTTACGTGTTGCTCGTGAAGCTGGAGAACAAGATGTGGACCCCGCACGAGCAGCGGGCGATCCGGGGTGAGATCAAGACGGTGCTCGAGCGGCTCTGGCGCGCCGGAGAGATTTTCCTGGAGCGACCGGATGTCAGCGCCGAGCTGCGGACGGTGACGCATTATTTGCGCAACGTCTTCCCCACGGCTCTGCCGGAGCTCGACCGTCGCCTGCGCGACGCTTGGGAGGAGGCGGGCTTCGATCCTGCGCTGCTGAGTGAGCCGTCAGCTCTGCCGCGGCTACGCTTTGGCAATTGGGTCGGCGGTGACCGCGACGGCCATCCCTTTGTCACGGCGGATGTGACCGCCCGCACTTTGCGCGATCTGCGGAGTTGCGCGCTGGCACTGCTCCGCGAGCAATTGGGCACGCTTGCCGCGCGACTCAGTCTATCGGCGATGCTTCAGCATCCGATGCCAAAGCTCGAGCAGAGGGTCGCGGAGCTGGCGGAACGTCTCGGCCCCGCGGGCACTGCGGCCCTGCAGCGCAATCCAAACGAGACGTGGCGGCAGATGACCAATCTCATCCTCGCACGGCTGCCCGGCGAAGAAGCCGCCGGCGCGGAGACCTATCAGCGGACGGCGGAGATGTTGGCGGACTTAGGACTGCTGCGTGATTCACTCCTGGAGATCAAAGCCCAACGGCTCGCGCGCGCCGGCGTCGAGCTGGTCATCCGGACGGTGCAGACTTTTGGCTTTCACCTCGCGGCCCTGGATGTGCGGCAGAATAGCCGCTTCCACGACCTTGCCATCGGCCAGCTGCTCGAAGCTGCAGGCATGGAGCGCACCGATTTCTCAGAGTGGCCGGAGGAAGAGCGCGTGGCCTTCCTCGAAAAGGAACTCACATCGGCGCGGCCCTTTGCGCAGCCCGATGCGGAGCTCGGTCCCGAGGCAACTGCGGTGCTTGGCTCCCACCGGGTGCTGGCGAGGCATCTTCGCAGCTGGGGGGCAGATGGGCTGGGCTCGCTGATCGTGAGCATGACACGCAATCTCTCGGACCTGCTGGCGGTGTATCTGCTCGCCCGCGAAGCCGGCCTCGCCACGATGTCGAGTGACGGGCTGGTGTGTCATCTGCCGGTGGTGCCACTCTTCGAAACGATCTCCGATCTGGATCGAAGCCCGAAGATTCTCGGGAAGTTCCTCGATCATCCCGTGACGCGGCGCAGCCTCGAGAAGCACCGCGCGGATGCCGCGGCTTCCGAGCCGGTGCAGCAGGTGATGATCGGCTACAGCGACAGCAACAAAGACGGCGGCATCTTTGCGAGCCAATGGCGACTGCAGTGTGCGCAGGACGCTCTCGCGGAGACAGCGAAGAGTCGCGGCGTGCGCGTGCGCTTTTTCCACGGACGCGGCGGCACGATCAGCCGCGGCGCAGGTCCGACGCACCGCTTCCTGAGCGCGCTGCCACATTCCACGCTCGGCGGCGATCTGCGCATGACGGAACAGGGGGAGAGCATCGCGCAGAAGTACGGGAACCACATCACTGCCGTGCACAATCTCGAGCTTCTGCTCGCGGGCGTGACGGGTGCAACGCTGTCGCATTGGCGCACGCGCAAGGAACGGCATCGGCTCGCGCCCACGATGGATCGTCTCGCAGCATCGAGCCGACGCGCTTACGAGGCGCTGATCAACGCGCCGGATTTCGTCAGCTTTTATTCCGAGGCAACGCCGATCGATGTCATCGAATCCAGCCGCATCGGATCACGACCCGCACGACGTACGGCGAAGCGCACGCTCGGCGATCTGCGTGCGATCCCGTGGGTCTTTAGCTGGAGTCAGGCGCGATTTTACCTCTCCGGGTGGTTCGGCGTCGGCAGCGCGCTGGAGGAGTTGCAGCGCGACGATATGAAGGCCTTCGAGGCGCTGCAAAACGAGCACGCCAGCTGGCCGCCGCTTCGTTACCTGATCAACAACGTGAGCACGAGTATCCTCACGGCGGATGTGGAGCTGATGCGCGAATATGCGGGCCTTGTCGAAGATGTGGAGCTGCGCGAGTCGATCTTCGGCGTGATTGAAGCGGAGTTCTTCCGCACGAAGAAAATGCTCGAGGATCTTTTCC
>DASVRY010000163.1:0-5059 GCA_036388395.1 Chthoniobacteraceae bacterium | reverse complement strand
ATGCGATCCGCGCTGAGATCGATCAGCTCCGAGCGCAGCGCAAACTTCCGTGGCGGGTTCATCGCGCGATCCCCAAACACCGCCAGCAGCCCGACGCCAACAGGCTGTTCGAGGCTGCCTGGCTCGGCCCGCGCTTGCGCGAGCAGCGGATCACCCATGTGCACGCACACTTCGGCGGAGTTGCGGCGCGCACGGCGTGGTGGCTGAAAAAGCTCCACGGCTTCACCTACAGCTTTACCGGCCACGCCAATGACATCTTCTGCGAAAGCGGAATGCCGGTCACGAACGAGACCCTTGTTCGAGACGCCAGATTCGTCGTCACGGAGACAGAGTTTGCTCGTAGATGGGTGCAGGAAAAATATCCGCGCCACGCCAGCAAGATCTTCCGTGTCTACAACGGCCTCGACGACAACTTTCCCGCGCGCGCGCCTCGTGGAGGGGCTCCGCTGATTCTTTCCGTCGGGCGGTTGGTGGAAAAGAAAGGATTCGGTGACCTGATCGAGGCCTGCAAAGGTCTGCGTGAGCGGGGCGCTGCCTTCAGTTGCGAAATAGTTGGCGAGGGGCCGCTTCAGCCTGCGCTGCAGGAGCAGATCGATACCTGCGGACTGGGGGAAATCGTCCGTCTGCTTGGACCTCGCTCCCAAGGTGAGGTGCGCAAGCTCCTCTCGGAAAGTCAGCTTTTCGTGCTCGCCTGCGTTCCGGAGCAGGGAGGCGGAAGCGACAACCTGCCCACGGTTGTCATGGAGGCGATGATGTGTGGTTTGCCCGTGGTTTCAACAAAGCTGGCCGGAGTGCCCGAGATGATTACTTCTGGGGAGAACGGTGTGCTCGTTGAGCCGCGAAATCCTCGAGCGTTGTCGGCGGCCATGGAGCAGTTACTCACGAATCCGGAGCAGGCAAGTGAGCTGGCAGAGAGCGCCCGTAAGACAGCCTTGGACAAGTTTCACCTCGCTACGACTACTCGATCCCTGAAGCACCTGCTCGTCCGCGAAGGTTGTGCAGTTCCTCCGAAAGCCGCCTGCGATGATGATCCGGAGCTTCTTCGCGTTAAGCCCCAGCGCTGGTTTTTCTGAACCACTTCGACCGCTTGGATTGCCACATCTTTCGACGTTCAGCGGCGGCTTCATGAGAGCCTCCGAAAAGTTTGTGAAAAATTTCACAAACTGCTTGCCACTATTCGGCCGCCACTGTTTCATCAGCATCGTAACCCAGAGACCCCGCGCCGAGCGGCCCTCCCGTAGCGGCTTTGCGATTGACCATTTCTTCGCCGCGGTCTTCAAAGGTTGCCCCTTTTTGGAATGAGCACACCCGCCTTTACTTCCAGTCTCACGACACTTCGCGCATCTCTGCGCTGCCTGCTCACGGCGGTGACGCTGATCCTTGGAAATGTCACCTTCGCTCAAGAGCAAGCCGTCGAACGGAGCGCGCCTGTTCTCGAGCAACCTGCCAGTGCGACCCCTGGTGCGGCGGATGGACACGCGGCAGCGGCTGCGCACGGGGATGATCATGGTGCCGGCGGTGCTCACGCGGAAGGCGCGCATCACGGACTCCCGACGGACGCTCCGCGCTTCCAGCTCGGACCGCTTTTGGTGACCAATTCCATGATCCTCACCTGGATCGTGGCCATTGTGCTGATCGTTTTTGCTCGCATCGCCACAGCGCGGATCAAGGAAGTGCCAGAAGGTGCACAAAATTTCTGGGAGTGGCTCGTCGAAAGTCTGCGCGATTTCCTCGAGGGGATCATTGGGCGTGATCTGGTGAAGAAGACCTTCTGGTTCTTCGCCACCATCTTCATCTTCATCCTGATCACCAACTGGTTCGGTCTGATCCCAGGCGTCGGCACGATCGGGTGGGGGACTCCAAATGCCCAAGGCGGGCTGACCCACATTTCCGAACCTCTGCTCCGCGGCGTTAATGCCGACCTGAACATGACGTTCGCCATGGCGACGATCTTCTTCATCTGCTGGATCGTCTGGGCGCTCCAGGCGAATGGCCCGGGTGGCTTCATCATGCATATCTTTGGCCCGAAGGGGAATTCGAAGGGCTTCATGAAGATCCTTATGACGGCAGTCTTCATCGCCGTGGGTCTTCTTGAGGTGGTGTCGATTCTCTTCCGTCCGATTTCGCTGAGCTTCCGTCTCTACGGCAATATCTTCGCCGGTGAGAACATGCTCGAGTCGATGGCTAGTATCTATCAGCCGCTCGCCTGGCTCACTCCGATCCCTTTCTACTTCATGGAGCTGCTCGTCGGTGTTGTGCAGGCGCTCGTCTTCATGCTTCTCACTGCTGTCTTTACCCTGTTGATCTGCAGCCACGACGAGAGTCATGGCGCTGATCATCCTGAACATCCTGCCCACTAGGGCCCACCCTTTCGGCGATCGGACCGTGGCAAGACTGCGGAGGTCGTCGGAGTAACCAAAAACAGAAGAAACCCAATGTTGGACATCATTAACATCGCACCAGTGCTGGCTGAGTTGACTGGCAATATTCACATCGGTCTTGCAGCGCTCGGCGCAGCGATCGGCGTGGGCATCATCGGCATGAAGGCTTCGGAAGCAGTCGGACGCAATCCAGGCGCCGCTACTCCGATCCTCGTGCAGGCCATTCTGAGCACCGCATTCGCGGAAGGTATCGTGTTCTTCGCGATCTTCCTCGCTCGCGGCCAGTAGTTCCCGTGGCGCGGGGTCGGCAACGGCCCCGCGCTCTTCTTCGCGTCTTCCAGATTCCCAAGCTCCCGACATGACATCTTTCATTTTCCTCGCAGCCGCTGAAGGCGGCGGCCTCGGCGAAATGGCTGCCGAAACAGCCCGTACGTTCGGCCTGAACTGGTGGCTCTTTCTCTCGCAGTGCATCAGTTTCGCGATCGTCGCGTTCCTGCTCCAAAAGTTTGCCTACCAGCCGATCCTGAACGTGCTCGAAGTGCGTCGGCGCAAGATCGAAGAAGGTCTCGCGAACGCCGAGAAGATCAAGGTGCAGCTTGCGGAGGCGCAGGCGACCTCGACCGCAATTATTCAGAAAGCGAATGCTGAAGCGCAGAAGATGATCGAAGAGACCCGCGCATCCGCGAAGGCGCTCGGCGAGCGTCAGGCGCAGCAGGCTGTGGCCGAAGCGGAACAGATCATCGCCAAGGCTCGCGAGGCGAGCACGCAAGAGCGTGACCGTCTGCTCGCCGAGCTGAGGCGCGAAGTGGCGCGTCTGGTCATCGATACGACCACGAAGGTCACCGGCAAAGTCCTCACGACCGAAGATCAGCGTCGCCTCTCCGAGGAAGCTTCGCGCGAGATCGCTGCCTAATCCGCGATGAAGCTGAGCAAAGACGCGCGGAAAATGTCGAAGCAGCTCTTTCAGGCGAGCTTCGATGGCAAGCGGCTCGACGCCGGCCGCGTGCGGATCGTGGCCAACCAAATCGCCACGAGCAAGCCACGGAACTTCATCGGCATCCTCAAGGAGTACCAGCGCCTGATCCGCCTCGAAGTGGAGAAACACCACGCACGGATCGAAAGCGCGACTCCGCTCGACGAAGCCACCAGCGCCAAGCTGCTCGAGACTCTCCGCGCGCAGTATGGAGCTGATGTCACCACGGAGTTCAAAGTCACGCCTGAGCTGATCGGCGGCCTGCGCGTCAAGATCGGCAGCGACGTTTGGGATAGCAGCGTCCGCAACCGGCTCGAGCGTCTCAGAGACGACATCGCTCGCGCTTAATCATTTCTCCCTCTTTACCTAACTTTTCACGACCATCTTTTCGCCATGAGCACCATCCTTCAGGATCTCGAAACCCAAATCAGCGGTCTTAGGACCACCACCACCAAGTCGAACGTCGGCATCGTCCGTGACTGCGGCGACGGCGTTGCCCGTATCGAAGGGCTTAGCGACGTGATGCTCAACGAGATGATCGAGTTCCCAGGCGGCCTCTACGGCATCGCGCTGAACCTCGAAGAAACCGAAGTCGGCTGCATCCTTCTCGGTGACGACAAGCTGGTCACCGAAGGCACGGAAGTCAAAACCACGGGCCGTCTTCTCTCGGTTCCAGTCGGCAAAGCTCTCCTCGGTCGCGTCGTCGATACGCTTGGCAATCCGGTCGACGGCAAAGGGCCAATTGCCACCACGCAGACCTATCCGGTGGAGAAGATCGCTCCCGGCATCATCAAGCGGAAATCGGTCAGCCAGCCAGTCCAGACCGGCATCATGGCAATCGACGCGATGATTCCAATCGGTCGTGGGCAGCGAGAGCTGATCATCGGTGACCGTGCGACTGGCAAGTCGACGATCGCGATCGACACGATCATCAACCAGGCACGCATCAACAAGGCGAACGAAGGCAAGCCTGACTTCCGCCCGCTTTACTCGATCTACGTGGCGATCGGCCAGAAGAACTCGAACGTCGCCCGTGCGGTGGCGGTTCTCGAGGCGGCTGGCGCGATGCCTTACACGATCTTCCTCTCGGCGCCAGCGTCGGACACGGCGACGAACCAGTATCTCGCGCCGTTCGCCGGTGCGGCGATGGGTGAGTGGTTCATGGACAACGGCATGGACGCTCTGATCGTCTTCGACGATCTCTCGAAGCACGCCGTGGCTTACCGCCAGGTTTCGCTCGTGCTCAAGCGTCCTTCCGGCCGCGAAGCATATCCAGGCGACGTCTTCTATCTCCACAGCCGGTTGCTCGAGCGTAGTGCTCGCGTGAGCGAGTCGGCAGGCAACGGTTCTCTGACCGCGCTCCCGATCATCGAGACGCAGGCTGGCGACGTCTCCGCTTACATCCCGACGAACGTGATCTCGATCACTGACGGCCAGATCTATCTCGAGACGGATTTATTCTATCAAGGTGTGCGCCCCGCGATCTCGGTTGGTCTCTCCGTGAGCCGCGTGGGTTCGGCCGCGCAGATCAAAGCGATGAAGCAGGTTGCCGGTAAGATCAAAGGCGACTTGGCGCAGTTCCGGGAGTTGGCGGCGTTCGCGCAGTTCGGCAGCGATCTTGACGCCAAGACGAAGGCGCAGCTCGATCGTGGTGGCCGCATCGTGGAAATCTTCAAGCAGTCGCAGTACAACCCAATTGCCGTCA
>DASVRY010000162.1:0-6905 GCA_036388395.1 Chthoniobacteraceae bacterium | reverse complement strand
GCCCATAAGACGCTCAAAGAAGATTACGAGCGGCACTATCCGATCCATGACGGTCCGACCGCGGCGTTGCTGACGGATCTGAAGCAACGGGGTTTGCTGAAGGATACGCTGGTCCTTTGGACGACCGAATTCGGTCGCATGCCGACACGCCAAGACGGCACCACTGGGCGCGACCACAATCCAGACGCCTTCACGACCTGGATGATGGGCGCCGGCGTGCGCGGCGGAACCAGCTTCGGTGCCACCGATGACTTTGGCCGGCGCGCGGTTCAGGACGTCACTACCGTCCACGACTTCTACGCGACCGTGCAGCACCTGCTCGGGATCGATCACACGCGGCTGACCGTCTACAATAATGGCATCAACCGTCGGCTCACGGACGTGCACGGAAAAGTGATCCGGCAAATCCTCGCCTAACTCACTGCTCGCGCCGCGACACACGCCGCAATGGAGGCAAGGACGCAGGACAGGTTGCCATGTGCCAATAATTCTCCGTTCCTTAACGTTATCATAGTGGTGCCGGCACCACATGCAGGCACTCAACCGCACGTGCAAAAGCTGCGCGATACTGCTCAAGAAGCCCGGTATCCGGCTGACAAAAGCTGGGCAGCTTTATCAGCTGGCTGTTCTCCCGCTCGGTTTCGGGCAGCCGCACAGCTGGGTAATCCGGCAGCCGGATCTCCGGTGGGAACCGCCCGATCATCCCGACCTGTCCCTCCCGAAAGAACGGCTGCTCGTGGACCAGCGGATACCGCGGCGCGCTCACCCTGCACCCATACCCTTGCAAGGTTTCAATAAACCGGGCGGTATCAAAGTGCGGGTCGCGGTGTCGGATCAGGAACTCGAAATAAACCCGCTCCACACCCGGCGGCGGGAGGAAACAATCAAACCTTAGCTTTTCCAGCTCCTCGCTCAGCCGGCGATGGTTCTCGTTCCGGATCCGATTCCACTCCGGCAGCCGGCGCAGCGACACCCGCCCCAGCGCCGCGGACATCGGAGCGATCCGGGTTTTTATGCCCATGCTGGTGGCAGCGAACCGCCTCGCCGCACTCGGCAATTCGATGATGCGGGTGATGTCGCCGAGGCAGGTCGCTCGTTCCCAATACTCCGCATCGTCAGTGAGGAAAACACCGCCCTCGCCTGCTGGGGCGAGCTTGTCGCCCTGCAAGCTGAACACCGAGATGTCACCAAGCGCACCGCACCGCCGTCCCTGATGGCTCGCGCCATGAGCGTGCGAAGCATCTTCAATGATCCGGAGATCGAACTCCTCACAGACCTCCCGAATCTCCTCCACCTTGCATGGCAATCCCCACAGGTGGACGATCACCACCGCTCGTGTCTGCGACGTAATCTTGCGCCGCATATCTGCAGGATCGATCCCCAGCGTCTCGCGCTCGCTCTCGCAAAACACCGGCACCAGCCCGCACCACACCATCGGCAGCACCGACGCCCAGAACGTCGCCGACGGAACCAGGATCTCGTCGCCAGGCTCGAGGTTTAACGCGTGGAACGCCGCAAGCAGCGCGCTCGTGCCGTTATTGTGCGCCAGCGCGTACTTTCGTCCGGTGAACGTCGCGTAATCCTGCTCCAGCTCCCGGATTACCGGATGGGTGCTGACATTGCCATCGCGCAGGATCTGAAGCACCGCGGCTTCTGCATCGTCTTCAAAAACCGGCCAGCGAACTGCCGCATCGTGCTCCATCGTGATGATCTTCTCCTCTGTGCTCATGATGAGCTCATCATCAGCGGCGTCCGGTCAGACTGCAGCAAGAACCGCGTCATGCCGCTCCTGCACGCTCCGCTCGTAGGCGGCAACCGCCGCCTCGGCGCCGGTTTCTGTGGTGCAAAAAACACGGGCGAGCGAGCTTAGAGTTTCACGGTTCTCCGACGCCAGACCGAGTCCGCCCCGGCGGATCCACTGCGCGATGTTCGTGCGCCGGCGCAGGTAATCTTCAAGCGTATGACAATGCTCCCGGTCCCGGCACCATTCTGGAGACGCGACCGCTTCGCTCAGCCCAGGGAAGCTGACCGTCGGACGCGGTTCGACAACAGCCACCCCGCTCATCGGATGCCGCGGCTCGAGGCTCCGGGAAAGGTGGCGCACGATCTCCTGCGCAACCACGCCGCAGGACGTCAGTTTTCCACCATAAACTGCCACCGCCTGCTGGCCCTCATCGTAGTGCACCAGATGCTTGCGGGAGAGCGCAGACGGATGCTCCCCGGCTGAATGTCCCCGCCGCACCGCCAGCGGACGCACCCCGCAGCGCATCGACACCACATCCTCGCTCCCGTATCGCTTGCGGAGATTCTGATTAGCGAGCTGCAGCAACGCCCGCACATCATCGGCCGAGGTTTGAAAGCCCTGCTCAAGATCCGCGACCGGCGTTTCCGTTGGGCCATACATTGCGACCGGTCCCCAAGGCACGAAGGTTACAAGGTCACGATTCTCGCCCGTATCGAAGACCAGGATCTGCCGCAACGACTCCGGACGCCGGAACGAAAGATACACGCCTTTGCTCAGCTGATGCTCGTATGGCGACTCGAGGCCGAGCTGCCGGTTCACGTTATCGGTCCAGACGCCTGCGGCATTGATGATAAACTTGCACGTCGTCGAGATCTCTTGTCCGTGCAGCCGGTCGCGCAGATCGAGCTTCCAACGCTTGGCAACGAACCGCGCGTTCTCGACGAGGCAATGGTTCAACACCGGTGTCGTTTCCGCTTCATTCGCCAGAATCCAGTCCAGTGCGAACCTGCAATCGGATGTGCTCAGCACCGCCTCCTCCACCGTCAGCGGAGTGCGGAACCGCCCCGGCGCCAGCAGCTCCAGCTCCGGGCACCTCACCCCAGATCGCGGAACGCCTCGGCTCCGGGAACCGAGCAGCCAGTAGAGCAGCATCCCCGCACGCACCACGTGCCGATTCCGCAAAGCCTGCCGCCCTGGAAGATAACAAACACGCTGCGTCCGCACCCGATCCGGCAGCTCCGCGATCAGTTTATCCCGCGCTCGGCAGAGCTTGATCACCGTCGGGAGATCGAAATCCTTGAGGTAGAGCAAGCCGCCCCAGATCATCATCCCCGACGCCTGGCTGGTTCCGCCCGCGAAGTCGCCGTGGTCCAGCAGCAGCACGCGATGCCCGCGACGGCTAAACTCATGAAACAGCCGGGCTCCAGTGATACCCGCGCCAATGATCGCAGCATCATACTCTGCTCCATTGACTCTTCGGAACAGCTGCCTTCGGCGTCGCGCCGGGTCGTCCTCTGGCGCACAGACTGTCTGTTCAACCACTACGTCACTCGCCTGGGAAGCGCTCACCGGTCCAAGTAGTCCAAAGTGTCACGTGCGCAGGTCGAGACCGATCTGTCATGCCCACCGCTACTCCCGGTGATGAGCCCCAAATTCTCCAAGTGTGCCGTCGACTCGCTCTCATTTTTCCGGAGGGGGTCGGTTTTGATCTGGCTTGTCGCACTGCCACAGCAGCTCGCGGCCGAGAAGTCACGATCGCGATCACCGTGCAGCTCCCGAAGAAGCAATCTCGAAAGCACCATGGTGATCATCTAGTATCCGCAACGGGCGCTGATCTCAAGCGGGTCCGTCGCACGAGAACACGGGGACGAGTTTGTTCCAAAGCGACTTATGGGGAATTCCGATGCTTGCTGGGCGGCTGCTGATTTCCTCTTGATGAAGATCCTCAGGTAGGTCACTCGCTTGCCATGAGGCGACGGAGACTTTTCCGCTCAAAGCGAGACGACAGAAGTTTAGGCTCCGAGGGATCCCATTGTCCCCTGCTATTTTGTCGCAGCTTTTACACAGCGCTCGAGCAGGCGGGGCGCTTCCATTCGCTTCGTCCACTCCGCGAATGCTGGCGTTGCACCACGCCAGCGGAGGGTCCCGACATCTTGGAAGAGTGGCTCGTTCGTGCGGAGGGTCGCTAGATCTTTGAAGAGGAGCGCCTGTTCGCGCTGCCGGCCAAGAACCTCCGGCGGGAAGCTCTCGATCGAACCGTGGAGGTTGAGAAGCCGGGCGGCCGTCTTTGGGCCGATGCCTGGAATTCCGGGATAGCCATCCGCCGCGTCGCCGATAAGTGCGAGGAGGTCTGGGATGAGCGGCGGATCGACGCCGAATTTTTCGCGTATGCCGCCGGCATCGCGGATCGTTTTGCGGCGGCCGTCAATCTGGACCACGCGCGTATCCCGCACGCATTGCGCGAGATCTTTGTCGGGCGTCCAGATGGCGACCTTCTCCACTCGGCTGTCGCCGGACGCGATGTGTGCCGCCGAGGCGAGAGCATCGTCAGCTTCAAGCTCCACCATCGGCCAGACGACGACCCCCATCGCCGCGAGCGCTTCCTCGAGTGGATGGAACTGCGCGAGCAGCGCCGGCTCGATTCCCGCGCCGGTTTTGTAGCCGGCCCACAGTCTATTGCGAAACGACTCGATGACGTGGTCAGTCGCGACACCCATGTGCGTTTCACCGGTCTCGATGAGCTGGAGCACGGTCTGGAGAACGCCGACTACTGCGCCATACGGCCGGTCCACGCCTTTGTTGAAACGGCGCAGCCCGTAGAAGTGACGGAAGAGCTCATAGGTTCCGTCGACAAGGTGAACGATCAAAACGCCTCCCCGCTCATTAGCGTCGCTTCAAGGGATTCGTGTCCCTTCCACAGTTTTGTCGGCCTGTGAAGCTCTGGGGACTCTCATCGGGCCCCACTCACCCTCCCGGATGTCGTCTCGGAAAGGATTATTGAACCGCTTGATCGGTAAGCTCGTCTGGCGGGAGCTGATGACGAACTCGGCGGAACGACCAGAGAGCCAGACCCTCACCACTGTCCTCGCGCTGTAGAACTCCCTGGTCGTCGAGGCTACGCAGCTGCTCTTTTACCCAGAACCACATCTGCGCACGTCGTTCGGGAGGGAGCGCAAGGAAATCCGGCCTCAGATATTGGACAACCGCCAGGAGAGACGATTTCGGATGAGACGTGAGGAACACGCAAATGCGCTCTTCCCACTCCGTTCCCTCGGAACCAAAAGAGAGGAGTTTCCCATCACCAACGATGTTCTTTTCTCGCCGTTCAGGCCATCCGTCAGGCGAACTAGGGTTTTTGAGTGGCAGACTCATCCTCAGAAGCATCGGGGGAACTCTGATGAACAGTCGTCTGCTGCTTCGTCAGCAGAGAGCCACCACAGTTTCACGAAGCGCTCACAGAGTGGCAGGACACGCGCTTACTCTTTGGGCGGTTCGCACTTCCTGTTTCCGCGTTTTGCGATACGTATTCGCCCGAGACAGATTAAGGGTATTACCTGAGGCAACAACTCCACACACAGCCCAGAGGAGGCGGCATTCCTTAAGCTACCTTCACAATCAAGAATATGACAGCCTCCCTCCCTCCCGATGAAGAAGAGCGGCTGAATGTGCTCCGCGGCTACGACATTCTCGACACGCCGCCGGAACAAGAGTTCGAGGACATCACTCTCCTGGCCTCCCATATCTGTGGCGCACCGATCGCCTTGATCAGCTTGATCGATGAAGATCGGCAGTGGTTCAAATCAAAGATCGGCCTGGCAGTGGACCAGACCTCGCGCGACGTGGCTTTCTGTGCGCATGGGATCCTGCAGCGAGAAGTCTTTGTCGTGGATGACCCGCGGTCGGACGCGCGTTTCGCCTCCAACCCCTTGGTCACCGCTCCCGATGGGATTCGCTTTTACGCTGGAGCTCCTCTTATCACCAGCGGAGGGCAGGCATTGGGAACTCTGTGTGTGATCGATCACGTGCGCCGGGAACTGAGCCCGGAGAGCCTGGTCGCATTGCAGGCACTGAGCCGGCAGGTGGTGGCGCAGCTCGATCTGCGGCGGAGCCTGAAGCAGCAGCGAGAAACCCAGGTCGAGCTCGAGCGGACGCAGCAGGACCTGATCTGGAAGACCGCGTTTCTGGAAGCGCAGGTGAACTCCTCGATCGACGGCATTCTCGTCGTGGATCCAAACGGCAGAAAGATTCTTCAAAATCAGCACCTCAACGATTTGCTGAAGATACCCCCGCATATTGCGGACGACCCAGACGATCAGAAGCAGGTCGAGTGGGTCACGAACCTCATGCGGCACCCGGAGCAGTTCCTGGCGCAGGTTCTGGCGCTTTACGCGCACCCGGAGGAGGTCAGCCGCGACGAGATCGAACTCAAGGACGGAACCTTCCTGGACCGCTATTCAGCACCAGTCCGGGGGCACGACGGATATTGCTTCGGCAGGATCTGGACGTTCCGCGACATTACAGAGCGCAAACGCGCCGAGGCGTCGCTGCATCTGCTGAGCTCGGCGGTGGAGCAGGCGAAGGAATCGATCCTCATCACTGACGCCAAGCTGGATGCGCCAGGACCGAGGATTGTCTTCGTCAACCCGGCCTACACGCAGCTGACTGGTTACTCGGCAGAGGAAGTCATCGGAAAAAGCCCCCGAATCTCTCAAGGGCCACGCACCGACCGGGAAGTGATGGCTCGGCTCCGGCGCAATCTCGAAAACGGAGAAATGTTCGCCGGCGACACGATCAACTATCGCAAAGACGGAAGTGAATATAGCCTCGAGTGGCAGATCGCGCCGGTGCGCGATGCCCGGGGGAAGATCACAAACTTCGTCGCGGTGCAGCGCGACGTGACCGAGCGCAAGAAAAACGAGGAGGAGCTGCATGTCGCGAAGGAGGCCGCTGAAATGGCTAACCGTGCAAAGAGCCAGTTCCTCGCGACGATGAGTCACGAGATTCGCACCCCGATGAATGGCGTGATCGGGATGACCAGCTTGCTGCGAGACACGCCGCTCACCGCGGAGCAGCGAGATTTCGTCGAGACGATCCGCGTCAGCGGAGAGAGCCTCCTCACGGTGATTAACGACATTCTCGATTTTTCCAAGATCGAGGCGGG
>DASVRY010000161.1:0-10526 GCA_036388395.1 Chthoniobacteraceae bacterium | reverse complement strand
AGATCGAGCAAGTCGTCGATGAGACGCGCTTCCAGCATGATGTTGCGCTGGATCATCTTCAGCGATTCGGCTGCGAGCGGCGGGAGATTTTTCGATTTCGCGAGGCCGTGCACCGCCATCAGGATCGGCGTCAACGGTGTGCGCAGCTCGTGCGAGAGCACCGCGAGGAAATTATCCTTGGCCTTGCCCGCGGCTTCCGCTTCCTGGCGGGCGGTCTGCTCGGCAACGAGGTGTTTGGTGAGCTCGACTTCGAACATCTTCCGCTCGGTGAGATCGCGGCTGATCTTCGCAAACCCGCCGCTGCCGTCGTTGAGCGGGATCATGATTTCATTCACCCAAAAATGCTCGCCATTTTTGCGCACGCGCCAGCTCTCGTCTTCGGAGCGGCCGTTGGTGCGGGCGGTTTCCATTTCGCGCTCGGGAAGTTTGTCTTCGACTGCATTGGCTGGATAGAAAATCGAGAAATGGCGGCCCATCACCTCGTCCTCGTTGTAGCCTTTGATGCGCGTGGCACCCTGGTTCCAGCTAGTGATGTGGCCTTTCGCATCGAGGAGGAAAATCGCGTAGTCCTGCACGGAATCGACGAGAAGGCGGAAACGTTCCTCCGCCTGGCGGCGGGCTTCCTCGGTGAGACGCGCGTCGGTCTGGTCGCGGAAAATCTTCACGAAACCGATCTGCGTGCCATGGCTGTCGCCCATGGACATCATGACGCCGCTGCCCCAGAAGCGCTCGCCGTTTTTGCGCACGTGCCAGCGTTCATCGACGGCCCGACCTTCGCGCACGGCGGTGTCGGCTTCCTTCTGCGGCATGTCCGCCTCCACGTCTTCGGGAGTGAAAATGATGTCGCCCGAGACGCCGAGAATTTCTTCCCCGGTGAAGCCGAGGAGACGTTCGGCGCCGCTGTTCCAGCTGATCACCCGGCGGTCCAGATCCATCGAGAAGATCGCGTATTCGCGGGCGTTCTCGATGATGAGGCGCAGACGTTCGTTGCTCATGCGGAGCGCTTCTTCGATCTCGCGGCGGACGGTGAGATCCACGCAGAAGAAGATGCCGGTCTCGGCTCCTTGACGGAAACTGCTCCCGCCGACCAGCACGGGAATGCGGGTGCCGTTGCGGTGGAAGTATTCTTTTTCGAAAGGAACAAAGAGGCCTTTGGCGACGATCTCTGCGAGGGCTTGCTCATCCAGGGGCGCATACTCCGGAGGAGTGATGGCGCGCCAGTTGAAGACCCCACTTTCCACGTCTTCGCGGGTGTAGCCTAGGAGAGAGAGGAGCGCGTCGTTGGCTTCCTCGATGGTGCCGTCCTGTCGCCAGATGCCCATGGCGACCATGTTGCTGGTGAAAAGACTGCGGAAACGCAGCTCGGATTCGCGCAACGCCTTTTCCTGCCGCAGCTTTTCCACGGCGAGCCAGACGCGCTCGGTCATGGTCTCGAGGAGGTTGCGGTCGCCCTCGCTCCAATGACGCGGCTGCTCGTGGTAAATGACCAGCGCACCAGCCCAGGAACTGTCGCGCTGGACGGGTTCCGCCATCAAGGCGCGGCAACCTTTCGGCTGGAAGACGCTCTCAAAGTAAGACGCGGTGACCGGGTGTTTCTCCACGTCATCTGCGATAAACGCCAGCCCTTTGGCTAGCCGCTCGGTAAACGCCGCCGGATACTCCGCAAGCAGCGCACCGCTGCACGCGGGGCTGTCGGGGTGATGATATTCGTGAGCGACCTCCAGCGTTCCCTTCTCGGTATCGACGCGCGCAAAGAGCGCATGCGTCACCCCATAATGCGCCGCCGCACTTCGGCAAACAGAATCCAGCAACACAGCCGGATCCTCCGCCTGGCGAATGCGTTCTCCGAGGCTGGAGAGGAATAACATTTCGCGCTCGCCGCGTTTGCGTTCGCTGACGTCCACCGTCGAGCCGACCAACCGCACCGGCACACCGACTTCGTCGCAGACGACCATCGCGCGGTCGAAGACATCGACGTAATGCCCGAGCTTGTGCCGCAAACGATATTCCGCCGAGACGTTGCTCGTGGTTTTTTTGATCTGACGTTTCTGCGGTTCCAGCCGCGCCCAATCGTCGGGATGAATCAACCCAAAGAGCGCCTGGCTGTCGTCACCGATGTCTTCCGGCGCATACCCGAGAATGCGTGTAAAACCTTCGCTGCGCAGAACGGTGTCGCGGGCGATATCCCAATCGTAGATGAAGCCGTTAGAAGCTTCTTCCGCGAGGTGGAACCGCTCGTTGCTCGCCTGGATCTTCTGCTCCATCTCCTTGCGATCCGTCACGTCGGCCATCACGCCGCTCATGCTGGTCGGCTCGCCTCCGGCAAAATCCACAATGCGCCCGTAGCCTTCCATCCAGCGAATCGTGCCGTCCTCGCGGTGGGCGCGGAAGATGGCTTGGAAGTCGATATTCTCCGCCACCGCCCGGCGAAGTTTCTCCCGGACCATCTCCTGATCAAACGCATGCACGCGCTGGAAAAATTGATCGAGCTTCAGCGAACTGGTCGCCTGACCGAAGATCTGGAGATTCTGGTCGTTCCAGACCACTTCGTCCGTGACGAGGTTCCATTCCCAAGTCGTGAGCTGCGCCGCTTCGAGGGCGATGCGCAGGCGTTGCTCGGAGTTTTGGAGCGATTGCTCGGCTTCCCGGCGCACGGTGATGTCGATGCTGACCACCGCCAGCGACGAGGGAAATCCCGCCGCATTGTGGACGAGGGAAATGCTGCTGTGCACCCACACCCAGGTGCCGTTGGCGCGCACGTAACGCTTCTCGATTTGGCAGGGAATGCCTTCGCTGATTGTCCGCTGGAGCGGCTCCTCGACATCGGGCAGGTCTTCCGGATGCATGAGGTCCTGCATCTTCACGCCGGTGAGCAATTCCGCCCGGCGATGTCCGCAGATCTCGCAAAAGCGATCATTCACCGAAACAAATTTGCCGCTCAGATCGATCTCCGCAATGCCTGCGACGGACTGGTTCACCAAGCCGCGGAAACGCTCCTCCGATTCTCCCAGCGCCTCCTGCGCCTGCTTCTGCTCCGTGATGTTGACGAAAGTGAGCACAACGCCCGCGATGTGGTCGTCCATCGTGCGATAGGGAATCAACCGCGCCAAATACCAGCCTTCGGGGAAAGCGACTTCCCGCTCCATTGGCACCAGCGTCTGGAGCACGCGCTCCGCATCGCTGATGAGCGTGGGATATTCCAGTTGATGCCGGAGATGGGCGAGCGGCCGGCCCATGTCGCTCGGAATGAGGTAAAACAAACCCGCCGCGGGCGGAGTAAACCGCATGACCTGCAGTTGGCGATCCAGGAAAATCGTCGCGATGTCTGTGGAGGACATCAGGTTGTGCAAATCGCTGTTGGCGTGGCTGAGATCATCCACGCTGCCCTTCAACTCAAGGTTCACCGTGATCAGTTCCTCGTTGATCGACTGCAGTTCTTCGCGGCCGGTTTCCAGCTCCTCGGTGGCGGACCGAAGCTCCTCGTTCATGGCCTGCAACTCTTCATTGCTCGCCTTGAGTTCCTCGGTGCCCGCCTCGTATTGCTCGATCGTGTCGCGCAGGTGCGTCTTCACATGCGTGAGCTCTTTTTCAAGATTCGCGAGAACGGCATCGCGGGTTTGGAGGACTGTCGCCTTGCGTTCCGACGCCGTGGATTCCCCGGCTTCGAACAGGACGAGCAAATATCCGGGAGCCATCGCTCCCACCGGCGACACGCGCAGGCTCACTTCGTAGGCGCGGCCATTATCGTCCATCGGCACATGCTGGATCTCCGCTGGTTCGCCGGTCTGCGAGGCGCGGAAAAGCGTGGCCCGCAGCTCGATCCGGAGCATTGGGTGGACGAGGCTCAGGAGATTGGTCGTCGGTTCACCGCCGCTGTGCTTGAGGAAACGGCCCGCGTTTTCGGACAAGTGGCAGATGTTATACTCGCGATCCACGATCACCGACGGCGGCCCGAGACGTTCGATGAGGTGGAAATGGATCTCGCTCCACGACGCGCCGTTGCGAGGATCTTCGTCTTTGGATTTGTCGCGCAGCGGGTCAAGCGGACTCTCAAATTGCCGACCTGCGATGCTGAGGCTTCGCTGACTGGTATCGGTGCTCAAGAACGTGCGCGCCAGCGTGCTGGGGCCGATGGGCACCGGGAGGGCACTGCGCTGACCGGGACGCTGGTTGGATTGCTGCGCAAAGATGCGGAACTTTTTATCAACGAGCGTGAAGAGCGTGTTCGCTTCATCCATCGACTCGGAGGAACCGAGAAACATGAGCCCACCGGCCCGCAGGGCGAAGTGGAAGATGCTGAAGACCCGCGCCTGGGCCTCGCGATTGAGGTAGATGAGGAGGTTGCGGCAGGAAACGAGATCCAGCCGGGAAAAAGGCGAGTCCTTGAGGAGATCGTGCGCGGCGAAGAGCACCGCTTCGCGCACTTCTTTCCGCACGCGGTAGCCTTCCGGCACTTTGATGAAGAAGCGTTTTAAGCGCTCCTCCGAGACATCGGTGGTGATCGTTTCTGGATAAACTCCCTGCCGCGCGGTCTGGATGACCTGCTCGTCGAGATCGGTGGCGAAAATTTGCAGCGACGGTGGCGCGGGCAGCGTCGCTGCATACTCCATGAGCAACATGACGAGCGAATACGCCTCCTCGCCGGTGGCGCAGGCGGGCACCCAAACGCGGACGGCTTCGTTGGGGCCCTTGCCTTCGAAGAGCGCCGGGATGTGTTCCTTCAAGGCGTCGAAGGCGTCGCGGTCGCGGAAAAAATTCGTCACCGAGATCAGCATGTCCTGCAAGAGCGCGCCGGCTTCCCCGGTATGCAGCCGCATGTAGTTGAGGTATTCGGTGAGATCATTGACGCCATTCACCTGCATGCGGCGGGCGATGCGGCGCAGGATGGTGGCGCGTTTGTAATAGCTGAAATCCCGCCCGGTGCGCGTGCGGAGGAAAATGAGCACATCGCGGAGGACCAGTTCCGCTTCGCCTTGGGCGGAACGCGCTGGCGAATGCTCCGGGCCTTCTTCCGAGGGAACGATGACCCGTTTTTCCTGCTCGAAATACTCGATGAGCCGCCTCGGCATTTCGGCCACGGGCAACACCCAATCGACCATTGAGGTATTGATCGCCGTCAGCGGCATGCTCGACGTTTCCGCCTGAGCCGGTTCCTGCGCGATGGTCAGCCCGCCGCGTTCCTTAACGCGCTTGACGCCCAGCGCCCCGTCGCCATCTGCGCCGGAGAGAACAATGGCCGCAGCATGCGCGCCGTGCGAATCCGCCAGGGAGCGAAAGAAAAGATCCACTGCGACGCGTTTGCCGTGCGGATGCTCCAGCTTGGAGAGCTTCAGGTGTCCATCAGTGACGGTGAGATGTTTCCCCGGCGGGATGACATACACGTTGTTGGGCTCGACCTTTTCGCCATCCTTCGCGTGCGACACGCGCATTTTGGTCGAGCGCTGCAAAATGTCCGGCAGCGTGCTCTCAAAGTCGGGCGAAAGATGGATGACGACGACGAACGACAATCCTGTGTCCGGCGGGAGCGTGTCGAAGAATTCCCGCAGCGCCTGGATGCCTCCGGCCGATCCTCCGAGGCCGACCATCGGCATCATTTGGTAGCCGTAGCTGGGAATAATATTGTCGATGAGCAATCCCCGGTCCTGCTCTACCTCGTCGGGGTTGACCACGGGTAAACCTCCTCCTTTGCTGGTCTCTTCGTCTGGGTCTGGAGAAGAACTGGTGGGCGTCGATGGATTGAAACTGCTCATGAAGACGTAGTGAAAGAAAGGATGACAGCGAGCCCGGCAAACTCAAGGCGGCACTGGAACTATCGGTCGTCCTGCTCGAAAAGCATGTGCGGTTCTCGCCTGAGTAGAAGGGAGATGAATCTGGGGCGGGCAGGTTCAGGAGCGTGCAGAGCGTTGGCGGGTCTGTTTTTATAATCGACACTGGTTGAGGCGCTGTGCTGCGATGACTTCCAATCATGCGCATCGTTCTCGGCAACAGCTCTCTGGCCCGTTATCCGCAAGGTGGCGGCCATTGGATGGTGTTTCTGCAATACCTCCTGGGGCTGCGTGCGCTTGGGCACGATGTGTTTCTCTGGGAGCAGATGGAAACGACCGGCGATCCGGAGAAGGATCGGGAGTTTATCGCATCGTTTTTCGACCGGCTGGAGGATTTCGGCTTTCGCGATCACGCCGCGCTGCTCCTGCACGAGAAATCGGACGCTCCCCTCACCCTCGCCGATACGGTGGTGCATGGGAGCGATCACGCCGCGCTGCGGGAAATCGCGGAGTCGGCGGACTTGTTGTGGAATTTCTGCGCGGCGTTGCGCGAACCGATGCTCTCGTTGTTTCGCCGCCGGGTGCTCATTGATCTCGATCCCGGGCATTTGCAGGTGTCGGCGTTGGTCTGCGACATGGGCGTGGAGGATCACGACGTTTTTCTGACGATCGGCGCGAAGATTAATGATGACGATTGCGAAGTGCCGCGGCTGGACCTGCCCTGGGTGCCATTTATTCCCTTCGTCTATTTGCCGATGTGGTCCTGCCACCCGGATCCGGGTCCGGCGGCGCCGTTCACGTCGATCACACACTGGGAATGGGGCGAACTCTGGTGGGGCACTCGTGCGTTGAGCATTTCGAAACGCGAAGCTTACCTGCGGTATCTCGATCTGCCGTCGCTGAGCGCGCGGCCTTATCAACTCGCGGCCAACATTCATCCCAACGACGCGACGGGCGACCGGGAACTGCTCACGAGCAAAGGCTGGCTTCTGGAACATCCGTATTCCGTGGCCGCTTCGCCGGCGGCTTACCAGAATTTTATTGCCGGTTCGCGGGCGGAAATTTCCTGCCCAAAGCCGATCTTTCGCGAGCTGGCTTCCGGGTGGTTGAGCGACCGGAGCGCGTGTTATTTGGCCTCCGGCCGGCCGGTGCTGGCGGAGGATACGGGGATTAGCGATTGCCTGCCAACGGGCAAGGGATTGCTGACTTTCCAGACGCTGGACGAGTGCCTGGCGGCGGTGGCGGAGATCGATGCAAACTATGAGCTTCACAGCCAGGCGGCGCGGGCGTTTGCGGAGGAGTATCTGGATTCCGAGAGCACGCTGAGCCTGATGCTGGCTGCTTGCGCGTGAGTCGGGCCGTTGCCCTACGTGCTAATTAGGACCGGCTGGGTGGCGCGGGACGTTTTTCCGGTGTGGCAGCAAGCCGCCGGGGGGACACCATGAATAACATACAGAATTTGGAAGCCGCCGATGTGGCGCTGGGAAAAAAGATCGCGCGCCGACGGGATGAACCGGCGATCAAAGCCGCTGGAGAGGCGAGTAAGCTGGGAGATCAGGAGCCGCTCTATGCGTTGTCGGCGGGGATATTGGTTTGTGGATTGGCAATGCGCGACCGGCGGCTGGGTGAGATGGGTGTGAAGTTGCTGCTCGCGGTGGCGGTGGCCGATGCCGCGAAGAACGGAATCAAGCGCTGTGTGAAACGCACCCGGCCGCATGTGTTGCTGGAGGAGGGACGTTATGAAAGCGGAGCGGGCGGTTCCGAGGAGAAGCCCGAGCAGTCGTTCCCCTCGGGTCACATGGCGGGCAGTGTGGCTTTTGGCCGGGCACTTTCGCGGACGTATCCGGCGGCAGGAGCGGTGTGCGGCGCGGCTTCGTTAGGAATCGGCTGGAGCCGGATCGCGAAGGGATCCCATTGGCCGCTGGATATTTTGGCGGGAGCGATAGTGGGGTTGGCGGCGGAAGCGCTGACGCATTGTCTGCTGCGCGGGCGCAACCTGCTGGGCTGGCTGAAACGCTAGACGCGGATTCTTTTCCCGCCGTCTGGTGGGTCGGTCGGACGTGAGAGCGGAGTGGAGATTTTCGGCACACGGCGAATGCCTGCCTCGCCCTGGCTGCGGAGTTCGAGAATTCCGTCGCAGATCCCATCCGCGATGGCGTCCCGGGTTTTTGCTTCGGAGAGGCGGCGCGCTTCGGTTGGGTTGGTCATGTAACCGCCCTCGACGAGCACTGCGGGAATCTCGGGATTTCGCGTGAGGCGGAGCCGGCGGCGGTTGATGGCGATGTTTGCGATACCCGAACGGCGCGCGACGTTTCGCTGAATACGTGTCGCCAGCGCGGTGGCTTCCGGATGCCAGAAGAAGGTTTCGAGGCCGTGTGGAGCTCGGCTGCCGACGGCGTTGTAATGGATCGAGACGAGCACGGCGTCGCGGCTTCGGTAGCGATTGGCCATGGCGACGCGAACATCGAGGTCGATGAAGGAGTCGTTGTTGCGCAGCATGACGCTGCGGATGCCGGCCTTCGAGAGCTTCGCCTGCAAGCGCCGGGCGGTGTCGAGGGTGAGATGTTTTTCAACGACGCCGTATCCGGAACCGCCGCTGTCTTTGCCCCCATGGCCCGCATCGATGACGACCAACGACGGGGACGCGGCCGAGGCGAGTTGGGCGGCGAGAAGGACAATGAGGAAGAGGATTTTCCGGAGCATGGTCCCCGTTCTTAATTCGCGAGGCGCGGTCTGTAAAGGCCTGCAGGATTGACTTTCCCTTGGCCCTGCGGCACATACGGACATGGTTGCGCTGAATGAGACATACGCCAAACTGGCCACGCTTTCGGAAGAGCGGGCCCGGCGCGTCGCCGAAATCGTGGACGATCTCGCGGAGCTGCAGGCGGTCGAGGATGCCGATGATCTCGCCTCGGCGCAGGCAGCTCTGGCGCGAATCGCCGCCGGGGAAGAAACGATTTCACTGGAAGAGTTCCGCAAAGAGATTGGACTTTGAGGTATACGATCCGGGTGGAAAAAACGCCGACGAAGTTCGTCGCGCGATTAACTGATAACAAACTCAAAGCCCGCATTTACCAGGCGCTGGTGGATCTTGCCGAGGATCCGCGTCCGGTGGGTAGCACAAAGCTCCAAGGTTCGGATAATCTCTACCGCATCCGTGTGAGCGATTACCGGGTGATCTACGCCATTCAGGATGCAGTGCTGATCGTGCTGGTGGTGGAAATCGGCCACCGACGCGAGGTCTACCGCGCGTCTTAGAGCCGGTTGTTTTCTATGGATTTTCTCGACGAACTTCATTCCGGCCTGCTTTGTGGCGATGGTGCGATGGGCACGGAAATCATGGCGCGTGGAGCGTTAATCGACGGCTGCTTTGAGGAGCTTGTCTGCTCAGAACCGAACCTGATCGCGGAGATTCACACCGACTATTTGAAGGCCGGCGCACGCGTGATCGAGACGAATTCATTCGGTGCTAACGCTGTGCGGCTCGGGCGGTTCGGCTTCGAAGGGCGGGTGCGCGAGATCAATGCTACCGCCGCAAGACTCGCAAAGTCGGCGGCCAAGCTCGGCGCCTCTGATAAAAATATCTACGTTGCCGGTTCGGTTGGATCGGTAGGCCTTAGCCTCGACGTGGTTCGAGAACAAGGCATCGGCCGACGCGCGGTTTATCAGGAACAAATCAGCGCACTTCTGGATGGCGGCGTGGATCTCATTCAGCTCGAAACGTTTCTCAGTCTCGAAGAGATTCTCCTGGCCCTCAAAGTGGCGAAGAGCATTAGCTCCGTGCCCGTGGTGTGCTCGATGGTTAGCAGCGAGGAAGGGCGACTCTCCACCGGCGAAAGCATCGTCGAGGCGTTCCGCCGATTGACCGCAGCCGGCGCGGATGTCGTTGGGCTGAATTGCCTCACCGGTCCGCACGCGATGCTGCGCGTATTGGAAAAGATTCCCCTCGAATTTACGCTGAGCACCTTTCCGAATGCCGGTCATCCACTCTACCGCGAAGGGCGATATCTTTATGGGTTGTCGCCGGATTATTTTGCGACTGCGGGCCGGGAATTCGCCGCGCAAGGAGCACGACTCATCGGTGGTTGCTGCGGCATCGGACCAGAGCATATCGCAGCGCTGTCGAAAGCTTTGGAAGGCCAGCGCCCGGCTTCTTCGAAACACGTGGTTTCCGTCACGGAATCCCCTGCCCCGACTGCTGCAGCCACTTCGGAGGAAACTAGCATTCTCGATCTAGTCGCCACTGGGAAAAAGGTCATCGTAACAGAACTCGACCCGCCGAAAACGCTCGATCTTGAGAAGTTCTTCGCCGGGGCGCAAGCACTCACTGCGGCTGGCAGCGATGCTATCACTTTGGCCGATAATTCTCTCGCGATTTTGCGCGTGGCCAACGTTTCGATTGGTGCCCTTCTCAAGGAGCGCTTCAACATCATGCCGCTGCTGCATATTAGTTGCCGCGACAGAAACTTGTTAGGTCTGCAAAGCGAACTCATGGGCATTGCAGCCCTCGGCATTCGGCACGTTCTCCCGCTCACCGGCGACCCCGCAAAAGTCGGCGATCATCCCGGCGCGTCTTCCGTTTATGACGTTAACTCCATTGAGCTCATGCGGATCATTTCCCGGCTCAACGAGGGCTACAATCACGCGGGCAAAAGCATCAAAGTACAGACCAACTTCGTGCAGGGCTGCACCTTCAACCCGAACGCCAGGAACCTCGACGCGCAAGTGGCGCGGCTGGAGCGCAAGATTGCAGCCGGAGCG